>CANJKY010000228.1 GCA_947474875.1 Gemmataceae bacterium | reverse complement strand
GCGGCCGGCGTCAGCCGGCTGTTCCAGCGACCCCGCCTCAACAGCCGGCTGACGCCGGCCGCTCGAAGACTTCCGCATCTGCCGGGCCACCCGGCCGGCCACGCCGATCAGCCAACTGCCCACACTGGCCGCTTTCTGCACCCGCCCGCCGCGGGTCGCCAGGATCAGGAACGTGGCCTGGAAGGCGTCGTCGGCTGCACCCGGCCCGACGATCCGCCGGCACACGCGGTACACCACCGGCCCGTGCCGGCGGACCAGTTCGGTGAACGCGGCCTCGTCGCGGTCGGTGAGGAACCAGCCGAGCAGGTTGGCATCGGGAACGGGGGCGGCGACGGAGCGGAACAGCGAAGCGGCGGTCATCCTGACCTCGGGAGCGGGTCGTCAGGAGAGTAGTGTGCCGCCGCCGGCGGGTGCGGCCAACTATTTTCGCCGCGGGAGGTGAGAAATCACTTCTTCGTCAGCTCGGCCGTCTGCACGGCCCCCACGTCGTACCCCTGGACCTTGTCGCCGCCGGTCTTGTCCTTCGCCGGCGTCGCCGACGTGACCTCGAACCGCAGCCTGCCGACCCGCAGTTCGTACCGGGCGGTGAGCCAGTTCCCGCCCACCTCGAACTGGCTGTACAGCACCCCGCCGGCCAGCCGGGCGTCCAGCACGATGCCGTTCTGCTCGTCGATGCGGAACCGGCCGGCCGTCTTAGTCGGCACCAGCTTATAGTCCTTCACCTGTTGCTTGTCGCCGGTGCCGTAAGTGAGCTTCCAGGTCAGGTCGGCGGACCCGGCGATCGGCTCGATTTTCAGTTTGATGGGAACGTTGGTGTTGGTGTCGTTCCGGCCGGTCATCACCAGCGTGCCGGCCCACTCGCCGTGCCAGTCGGCCGGCAGGGCGGCCGGCATCGGGTCGGCGGCGAGCAGTAGGCCGAGAACGAGGGGGGCGAACAAGGACCGGCTCCGGGTGCGGCGTCAGGTGTGGATGGCGTCGAACAGGGCGAACGCGAGTGGACCGAATACCAGCAGGGGCAGCCAGGCGGCCAGCGGGGCGGGTAGCAGGTCCTGGTCGCCCAGGTACTTGGCCCCCTGGAGGCAGGCGTAGAACACAGCCGCCATGAGCAGGCACAGGCCGGCCGAGATGAACACGTGCCGGTTCTGGTCCTTGAGCACCACGCCCAGCCCGAGCACCACCAGGATGAGGCCGACCAGCGGGCGGGTGAGGCGGGTGTGGAATAGCACCGCCACCCCGGACTGCTTGGCCGTGGTGCCCTTGTTCAGCGACCCCCACAGCGCGTCGGTGGGGGCGTACAGATACCACGAGTGTCGGCGGGTGACGGCATCGAAGTCAAGCTCGGTGGTGCGGACGAAGTACCGCCCCGGGCCGACGTGATCCACGTTCTCCGGCAGTCGCCCCTTCGGCTCCTCCGGCACGGTGGTGTACAGCTCCCACCCGCCGGTTCGCTTCCGGTTCGGGGTATCGGCCGGCACGTACACCGCCCGCGCCGCACTCAGGTGGACAGGCTCGCCCGTCCGCTCGGGGGCGGACGTGTACTCGAACCGGTACACGGTCAGCACCGGTCGGTCGGTCGGGTCGTTCGGCCCCGGCGCCTCCCGGCTGGTCGAGTCGCCGACGATGTGGTCCTTGGTGTTCGGGTCGTAGGCGCCCCGCACCTGGGTCGGCTTCTTCCGGTCCGGGTCGTCCCGCGGGACGGTCAACTGGTCGGCCACCGCCGGGATGTACAGCTCGGAGTTGAGCGGCACCAGCAGGGTGGTGACCACCGCCCCGAGGATGACCGGGCGGATCACCCGGCGGGTGGGCACCCCGGCGGACAGCTGCGGCAGCAACTCGTTGTTCCGCTGCATCCAGGCCACCGTAAACACCGCCGCCGCAAGGGTCACCAGCTCGCCCAGCCGGTCGAAGATGAGGGCGATCTGCACCGAATAGTACCCGCCGACGTGCGCCAGCACGTCCATCACCCCGTTCTTGTCCTTGGTGAAGTCGTTCAGGTTCATGAACAGGTCGACCACCATGTACAGCCCGAGCAGGCAAGACAACACGATCAGGAAGTTCCGCAGATAGGTGGCGAAGTACATGCGGTCGAGGACAGTCATCGGTCGCCCTCCGCGGCCGGCTTGGTCGGTTTCGGCGGGCGGCTGTCCGTCCGCTTCCGCACGCTGAATTCGTGAATGCCAGCTTTGATGTACACGTTCGCGTCCGTCGCTTTGAACTCCCCAAATCCGTTCGCCCGCAGCTCTTCCAACGCTTCACTCCTGGTTCGACCCTCGTACTCCATGCGGTACGCGGCGGTCACCAGCCCGGTGCGGTGCAGCCCGGCCTTACAGTGGATGAGGATCGGGTAGTTCCGCTCGTCGTCGAACACCTCGTACACCTTGTCCAAGATTTCCGGGTACCCGTTCGGCCCGGTGCGGTCGAGGGTGTTGCAGTCGATCTGCACATACGCCGCCTCGGCGTCGGCCACCACCTCGCTCTCCTTCCGCCGCGGCCCGCCGAACGGCGTCTTCGGCAGCAGCGGGTCTGCCAGGTCCACCTTCCCGGACTTGTCGTCGTCGGACGACTGGAGATTTAACACCGTGCGGAGGCTGTACTTGCGGATGGCCTCCCGGAACCCGTCGGCGGTCATCTGCCCGGATCGGTACACTCGTCCGTCCGTCACAACCCTCAGCCGCTTCGACTGGTCGTACCCCACCCGCCAGTGGGCCGTAGGCACCCCCACCACGACGGCAACCAGTACCGCCCCGAGCACCCACGCTACCGCCGCCCGCACTCGCATCCGCTCTCCGAGTCTGGCTTTGTGATTCCGAACCCACCCTTATAGACGCCCCAGCCGGGGTGTCAACGGCGTCCCCCGACTGGCCCTTCCGGGAATGATACGATTCCGCCCGGAGCGCTTGACCACTGGTTCGGCGCGGATATACATAGATATTCGATGTATCGGACTCCTTGGCTCGGGAGGGGCATGGACACCGAACTGCTCAAGGGCACCCTGTCGCTGCTCATCCTGTCCCTGCTCAGCCGCAAGGCGATGTACGGGTACCAGATCGCCGCCACCGTCCACGCGGACACCGACGGCGCGTTCCAGTGGCGGGAGGGGTCGCTGTACCCGGCCCTGCACAAGCTGGAGCAGGCCAAGCTGATCGCCGGCGAGTGGGAGGACACGGACGCCGGCCGCAAGCGGCGGTACTACCGCTTGACCGCGAAGGGGCGGGCGGCGCTGACCGAGAAGACGGCGGCGTGGGCCGAACTGTGCCGGGCGGTGAACCGCGTCCTGGAGGTGTCGAATGGACCCGCTTGAACGGTACCTGGACCAGGTGTGCCGCAGCATCGGCGGGCCGCGGCCGCTCCGCGACCACGTCCGCCAGGAGTTGCGGGAGCACCTGCACGACGCCGCCGCCCGCCACCGGGCGGCCGGGCTGTCTGACGAGGCGGCGGTCGCCCAGGCGCTGGCCGAGTTCGGCCATCCCGAACAGGTCCGCTCGGAACTGGAAGCCACCCACGGGCACCGGGCGATGGCGGTGGTCATCGACACGGCCCTGCGGTGGAAGGAGGGCACCATGCGCGCGAAGTGGCTGTGGGCGACGGGGGCGCACCTCGGGCTGGCCCTGGTCATCGCCCTGGAGGCGGCGTTCATCACCTTCCTGGTGGTGTTCATCGTGCCGCGGTTTCACAAGCTGATGCGGGACGGCATCATCGACCCGGCCGTCCTGGACGAGCACGGGGTGTCGTGGATGCCCGCGTACCTGAACAGCCTCTCGACCGTGGCCGGCGGGTACACCACCTGGCTGGTGCTCGGTGCGGCGGTGCTGTGGGGGCTGTTCGAGTGGCGGGTGAAGAGCGAGAACAAGTCGCTCATGCGGCTGGCGGTGATGGGCGGGGCGGCGGTGAAGCTGCTGGCGGTGATCGTCCTCGCCACCGGGTCGATGCTGGTGTCGATGATGCTCGCCGCGCCGGCGACGGGGCAGATGGCCCGGCCGTTCGCAGCCGAACAGGTCAAGGCCGTCGACACGGCGGCTGAGGCGGTCGAGTCGGCGGTGGCGAAGCCGGACTGGGCGGCGGCCACGGAACAGGCGGACCGGGCGTCGGCCGCGCTGACCCGGCTGACGGCCGGGCCGGCGCTCGCGTCCCTGACCGGTTGGGAACCGCCGACGACGGACGACCTGCGGGCGCGGGTGAAGGAAGCCCAGGACCACCTGCGGGCGGTGCGGCAGGCGTTGGACGCGAAGGGCACGGACCGGGCGACCGCGGAACTGGCCGAGTTCCGCAAAGCGTTCGCCCCGGTGCGGGAGGCGGCCAGGCGAGAGGGGCGGTGACGCCGCGGGTTTGAGAGTGGTAGGCACACTCCGTGTGCCGTTCTGGTTGACGGCACACGGAGTGTGCCTACCACTCTCCAGACATTACCTCTTCCCCAACTGCCCGCTCTCGACGCTCGGGCACCAGTGCCGCTCGATGTACTTGATCACCGACTGCGTGCCCTCGTCGTGCGACACGAACGGGCTTTTGTTCGGGTTGTACATGGCGTCGGTCAGGTCGCGGACGAGTAGGCAGTCCACGTCCCATTTCCGCAACTGCTTGATGGCGAACGTGCGGTTCAGCACGCACATGTTGGTGTGGACCCCGAGCACGAACACCGTCGTCCGCTTGCGGTCGGCCAGGATGCTGAACACCTCCGCCCCGCTGTCGGTCACGTAGTCGGACTGGTCGTCGATCTTGATGGCCGCGTGCTGGCGGGTCCACGCCTTGTGCGACTTGGCCGGCTCCGCGTCGTCGCACCCGCCGTCGCTGTCGTCGATCGGCAGCGGCGGGGACGGGATGTCCTTCTCCTTCGGCGGGCGGACCCGCTCGACGCTCGACGCCCGCACCCGCGCCGCGGTGCCCTTGTAGAAGTCCATGGTGTCGGACGGGCAGTGGATGATGATCATGCCGGCGGCGCGGCAGGCGTCGATCACCGGGGCGGCCTTCTTCGCCAGCGCGTCGCACCGGGTGGCGGCGGCCTTGCACCAGTGGTCGTCCCACATGTCGCAGATGACGACGGCGCACTTCGCCGGGTCCACGGTTTTCTGGGCGGTGGTCTCGCCCTTCTCCCCGCGGCTGCGGGCGGTGAGGGTGATGTCGGCGGCGAACACCGGGGCGACGACGAGCGCGGCGAGCAGAACGAGAACGCGACGGGCCACGGCAACACCTCGGGAGGGTCGGTGTGATGAAGGTAGCCGGGCCGGCGGGCCGGCACAACCGAATTGGCTTGCGGTCGGGGAATCAGGTATGATTCATTCCAATGACACTGGGACCGGAGAGGCACGATGTCGGACGGCATCCCGTGGTCACAAGTCGGCGGCTGGCTGTGGCAGCAGCGGGACTCCATCGCCGAGGCGGTTAAGAAGGTCCTGGCCTGGTTTCGGAAGCCGGACGGGTCGGACCGCGGCATTCTGATCCTGGGCGCCGGCGGGGTCGGGAAAACCACCCTCGCCCGCATCCTGTCCGGCAAGTACGACTGGCTGCTCGACGAGCCGTGGAAGTACGGCGAGAGCTTCGGCATCGAGAGATTCAAGCTGAAGGACGACGAGAAGGTGCAGGTGGTCGTTCCGCCCGGGCAGACGGCCCGCCGCGAGACCACCTGGACCGAACTGCTGGCGAACGTGGCCGGCGGCAAGTACCGCGGGGTGATCCTGGTGTCGGCGAACGGGTGCCACTCGATCGCCACGAGCAGCTACAAGGATCACCCGCTGTACAAAGGGAACAAGGATGACTTCGTTACTGCACTGGTGAAACGGAACCGCGATGACGAGGCGGCGATTCTGCAACGGTTGACCCCGCACCTGACCGTGTCGAACGGGAAGGTATGGCTGCTCACGGTGGTGGCGAAGGAGGATTTGTGGTTCCCAGAACGCACCGCCGCTGAGCAGCGATTGGTTGATGAATTGGCACCGCGACTACAGGCGGCGCAGGCGGCGAAAGGGGCGACCAACTTCCGTCACGAGGCGGTCGCGGTGTCGCTGCTCATCAGCAACATCGTCACGAACGACGGTGAGACGTTGAAGAAGAACACTGCCGGGTACGATCATCGGCAGTCTGTCGAATCGATCCGCCGGTTGTTCGAAGTGCTGAACGCACTACAAGACTGGGAGGACACGAAGTGAGTACGGCTGTCACCACGGGCGTCGAGGAACAGACCCGTCATGTGTGCGGGTTGCTCAAGGAATACACCGCAAAACTCATCGACTTGAAGCGCCGAGAGCTGGAATTCGGTGTGCCGGCGTTCGGCACTGATACTCGATATTACGATCTACTAGCGTGGTGGCTCGACGAGTGCGAACGGGTGAAAAAACCGCTGCTCGAAGTCGTCAGTCTTGCCTCCCAGACGCTCGAACATCTCGACCCCGAACCGTTGGCGCGAGACGAGTTGACCCTGCGTCTCGCCGAGATTGAAGTTCACCTGCACCACACCCTGCGAAGGTACATCTTCTGGCGCGATC
>CANJKY010000227.1 GCA_947474875.1 Gemmataceae bacterium | reverse complement strand
GCCCTTCTTGTCGATCAGGATCGTCCCGCCGCCGTGCCCCTGCTCGCCGAGCAGCCCGTACTGCTCGCCCACCTCGCCGGCCGGTAGGCCGCGGTGCTGCTACCCGTCGAACCCGTCCGGATCCTTCGTCAGCATCACCGGGAACGTCAGCGCCGGTCCCCTGCCGCCCAGGTTGAACCGGATCTGGTTCAGCTTGGCGTCCAGCTTGTTCGCCGTGTCGATCCCCTCGTTCGTCCGGCTGACGTGGACGCCGATCACCGCCAGCCCGTTGTCCTTGTGCTTCTCGTACAGCGGAATCAGCTCGCGGACGGTGCCCACCGACGCGCTGTCGCTCCAGGTCCAGAACGTGAGGAGCACCGGCTTGCCCTTCAGGTCGGCCCACTTCACCTCCCCGCCCCGCCAGCCGAGGACGTTTTTCGGCTCCGGCGCCGGCTTGCCGAGCAGCCTGGCGAACTCCGTCGGCTTCGGTTCCACCGCCACCGGCTTGCCGGTCGTCACCGCCACCGCAGTCCGCACCACATACGGGCCGTAAGCGTGCAACCGGTACTCCCCGGCCGGGGCGGTGAACTCGAACCGGCCGTCGGCGACGGACGAACTCAGGTTGAGACTGCCCGACCCCTGACCCGTCGGTTGCAGACTCAAGGTCACCCGCCCGAGCGGAAACCCAGCTTTGGTCAACTCCGGGCAGGTGACGGTGCCGGACACCGTCGCCGCCGGGCGGAGCGTGACCGCGACGTCCTCCATGACCCGGGCCGGGGACAGCGGTTCGACGGCGATCAACTGCCGCTCCCCGTGCCACGCGATCACCCCGGTCCCCACCTCCTTATTCTGCCACCGCACCGGTATCACCACCCGCCCCGCCCGGTCCGTCCTGAACGGCTGGCGGTTCACGTCCAGCGGGGCGAACCTCCAGCCGCCCTTCGCCCCGCCCCCCGCGCTGTACCCCACCGTCGCCCCGTCCACCGGCTTACCGTCGGCGTCCGTCACCACCACGGTGAACCCCGGCAGCTTCCCCGGGAACACGTCCGGCTTCTTCCGCTTCAGGGTGAACCGGGCCTGCTTCACGTCCGGGCCGGCCTTGAACTCCTTCGGCCGCGGCCCGTTCGGCTCGCCGGCCACGCAGACTTCCAGCGTGTCGCCGTCCAGCTTGTAAATGCCCGTTACCGTGTTGCCGGCGACGGCGAACATCCGCCGCACCTTGTCGTCCAGCGAGAAGTCAATGTGCTTCGGGGTTTTCGTCGGGTCGATCTGGAACGTAGTCTCCGCGTTGTTCTTCTCCGTCTGGAAGTGGGCGATCGACACCTTGCCGTCGTCGAACGTGACGATCGTCGGCCACAGCAGCGACAGGTGCGACGCCCCGTTCTGCTGGTCCGCCGAGTCGAACACCCACTCCCCCTGGATCTGGGTTTTGTCCGGTACCGCGGGCGACGCCTTGACCGGCGCGTTCACCCGCCGGCGGTCCGGGGTGGCCGCTAACGCCACCCCGGCGAGCAGTGCCATCCCGAGCGTTCCAGCGAGCGCCATCCGAGCAAACGATTTCAGCGTCATCATGCGGGTAACTCCGTGTGCGACCGACTCGGCCGGGCCGGGAACGGGAGTGCCGTCCGCCCCAGCCAAAGCGGTTGCCGTTAATTTGCGGGCGAGGGCGTGCAGGGCCGTAGCGTTCACTTCAGCCAGCCCATCCAGGAATGCGACCAAGGCGACCGCGGTCGGGGTGATGCCGCGGGCGGTCAGCCGCTCACGGAGCAGCGCCTTGGCCCGGCTCAGCCGGCCGGACAGGGTGCCGGGCTTCCAGTTCAGTTGCGCGGCGGCCTCGTCGTAGCTCAGCCCGTGCAGGCAGCACAGCACCACCGGCAGGCGGTAGCGGTCGGGCAGGCGGTTCAGCTCGGCGTCGAGCGCGGCTGACAGGTCGGACCACTCCGGCGAGCGGCCGGCGTGAGCCGGCGGTTGCTCGGCGGGAACAGCCGGCTCACGCCGACCGCTCGCCAGGCGGAGCGCACACCGGTACGCCACCCGCGCCAGCCAGCCGGCCGGCACGCCCCGCACCGTGTCCGCCTTGCGGGCCAGCACCAGGAACGTGGCCTGGGTGGCGTCCTCGGCGTCGTGCCGGTTCCGCAGCACCCGCCGGCACACCTCGAACACCAGCCGGGAGTGCCGCCACACCAGCAGCTCGAACGCCGCCTCGTCGCCGGCGGCGACGAACCGGCGGAGCAACTCGGCGTCGCGGACGGGGGCGTTCGGCGGTGGGACGGGCGGCGGCATCAGGATCGACCCGGCGGCGGGCGTTCCTGAGAATAGAGGCGGCGGCGGGGGAAAATGCTACGGGAAAACGGGCGGGTCAGCCGACCGCCCGCTGGGCGGGCGCGCTGCCCTCCGGCTCGGCGACCGGGCGGACGCTCTTGGTGCCGGGCATCAGCTCGTACATGGCCTGCACGATCTCGTCCCGGATCTCGACGAACCCGCGGGCGCAGTCCGGGTCGAACTGCCGGCCGGCCTGCCGCTCCACCTCGGCCAGCGCCTCGGCCGCCGGGCGGCCCTTCTTGCCCACGTGGTACGGGCGGTCGGAGGTCATGGCGTCGAACGCGTCGGCCACCGCCACGATGCGGGCGAGCAGCGGGATGTCCTCCCGCGCCAGCCGGTCCGGGTACCCGGTGCCGTCCCACCGCTCGTGGTGGTTCCGCACGATCGGGATGATCGGCTGCAGCTCCGGGATGTTGGCCAGGTACTCGGCCCCCAGGGTGGTGTGCGTCTGCATGACGGCGAACTCGGCCGGGGTGAGCTTGCCCGGCTTCCGCAGGATCTCGTCGCCGATGCCGATCTTGCCGATGTCGTGCAGCGGGGTGCCGGTGCGGATCAGCTCGATCTGGTCGTGCGGCAGCCCCAGGTGCGTGCCCAGGGCGAGGGCGTACCGGGTGACCCGCTGGGTGTGCCCGCCGGTGTACTCGTCCCGCAGCTCCACCATCTGGGCGAGCACCATGATGGTGTTCAGGAACAGCTCCCGCTGCTTCCGCAGCAGCAGGGCGGCCTCGATGCCGGCGGACGCGTGGGCGGCCAGCGCGTCGGCCAGCTGCAGGTCGTCCTCGTCGAACGCCTCCTGGAACACGTTCCGGTCCAGGTGCAGCACCCCCAGCCGCCGCCGCGGGGTCCGCAGCAGCACGCACAGCACGCTGGACATGGCCCCGTCGGCGATGCTCTGGCTCATCAGCTCGGCCTGGTCCATCACGTTCCGGTACAGGGCCGACTCGCCCTTCTCGAAGCACCGCTGCATCAGCCGCTTGCTGTAGTGGAACCGCCCCTGCGGCTCGCCGGTGCCGACCGCCAGCGCCCGCGGCTTGGCGGTCAGCACCTGCCCGTCCGCGTCGGCCAGCACGATCGCCCCCCGCTGGGCGTCGAGCACGCTCACCGCGTCGTTCAGGATGGAGTCGAGCAGCTGGTCTTCGCTCTCCAGGTGGACCAGGTGGTGCCCGGCCCGCAGCAGGGCGAGCAGCTCGTCTCCGGCCCGCGGCGACTGGTTCCGCTTGAACGCCAGGTTGGCGATGCCGTCGTCGAACGACGCCGGGCGGGCGGCCTGCATCACCAACTGGTCGGACGGCGGCCCCTCCAGCGGCGTCTCGGTGAACTCGGCCAGGAACGCCACCTTGCCGAACTGGACGATGTCGCGGGCGGCCAGCGGGTGCTCCCCCGCGCCGACGCGGGTGCCGTTGATGTACGTGCCGTTCGTGCTCTCCAGGTCGCGGACCGCCCACGCCTCGCCGGTGCGGCGGATCTCGGCGTGCCGGCGGCTGACCGACGGGTCGTCCAGGATGAGTTCGAAGTGCGCCAACCGGCCGACGCGGATGAGCGACGGGTGCTCCCACACCTTCCCTTTGCTGGGGCCGCTTACCCCGCGCAGTCGCATCACCTGCTTCATCGCGCCCCCGCCCCCGGCATCGAGTCAGGGAGTAGCTTAGCACAACCTACGAGTGGATCGGCCTGACCGCCGCCGGGAAATCCGACGATTCCGGCGGCGGACGGTCTCCCGAAACCGGCCGGATCGGGGCATCGGTGTCGGCTTTTCGCGCGGCACAGGAATAACGGGCGGAGAACTGGCGCCACCGCCGATTCAGGGCCGGTCGAACGGGCTGCCCAGGCACACGTCGTCGCGGTGCAGGCCGGCTCGCCGCAGCCCGGCGGTGTTGCTGAAGATGTCGTCCTGGTCCGGGCCGACGGCCGAGGTGGTGGTGAACCGCACGCCCCCGCCGACGGTGAGCACGTTCCACCCGCCGTGCAGAGATCGGGACGTCCCGTCCGCCGGCAGGTCGGCCAGGATCGGGGTATAGTCGTCGGCCGAGTCCGGCTTCCGCAGCCCGGTCAGCCGGCCGAGCGGGTCGGTGAACCCGAGCGAGTAGGCGTACCCCACCCCTTTGGCCGGTGCCGCCATCGGGCACAGGCGGGCGGTCGCCGGGGTGGGCTGGCCGGTGCGGTCCAACTCGTCCACGAACGCCCCGGCCACCGGTACGGTGGCGGACCCGGTCTGCGGGAACCACCCGCCGTGGACCTCGCTGTACCCGGCCAGCGCCGAGTGCAGCTCCCGCATGTTGTTCTGACAGACGAGCGTCTGGTACCCGTGACGGGCCCGCTGCACCCCGACGATGCCGAGAGCGGACACCACCAGCAGGATGCCGGCCGCCACCGCCGCGTTCGCATGCACCCGGCTGATTGGCAGCCAGCGGGCCTCGCGTGCCGGCGGGCGGACCCGCACCGTCGGCTCGCCGGGCTCGATAAACCCGTCGGCGGTGGTGAACAGCCCGTTCTCGACCAGGAAGTTCGCGGTGCGGGCGATGGCGGTCGTGGCCAGTTCGGCCGGCGGGTCGTCCGGGTCGCGGTCGGCGGCGAGCGGGGCGAGGGCGGACCGGAGGCGGGCGAGTTGGGCGGCCAAGACGGGGTCGGCGGCGACGCGGGCTTCCACCGCCGCCCGTTCGCCCGGGGGTAACTGGTCGAGTGCGTAGTCGAGGAGCAGGTCGTTCATACGTCACCGGTTGGTGCGTGTGCCCGTGATCTCTTCCGCCTCCGCCGGCTCGCCGTCCGCCCGCGGGCCGGTCCAGTGCTCGGTCAGCTTGGCCAGGGCCGCGTGCAGCCGCGACTTCACCGTGCCCAGCGGCACCCCGAGCACGTCCGCCGCGTCCTGGTACTTCAGCCCCTGGAAGTACGTCAGGATCACCACCTGGCGGAGCAGGTCGGGCAGGGCGTCCACCGCCGCCCGCACCAGTTGCCGCAGTTCCGCCCCCTCCACCACGTCGCCGGGGTCCGGGCCGGCGTGTTCGAGCAGGTCGAACAGCGAGCCGGCGGACTCGTCTGACCGGTCGTCGTCGGTCAGGAGGGGGACGTTCTTTCCCTCCTTCCGCCGCGCCCGCCGCCGCATGGCGTCGATCGCCTGGTTGGTGGCGATGGTGTACAGCCACGGGCGGGCGGCCCGCCCCGGCTCGTACTGCTTGATCTTGGTGAACACCGCCACGCACGTGTTCTGAAACACGTCCGCGGCCAGGTCCGGGTCGCCGATGTACCGCCGCAGGTAGCCGTACAGCTCCCGCTCGTACCGCCGCACCAGCGGGCCGAACAGGGCGTGGTCGCCGCGGCGGATGCGGGCGAGCAACTCCTCGTCGGAGTGGCGGTCGGTCAGGTCGCGGGGTGCGCTCACCCTTCCATGTTACGACGGCCGGCCGCCGGCGGTTCACGCCGGGTGTTGAGGGCGGGCCGGCAGTGGGGTACAGTGGGGATGTTGCCGCGGGAGCCAGCCATGCGCCGCATCGTCGAACAGATGGAGACGCCGGATCTGATCCGGGAAATCCTCGGGCTGTTGCCGGACGTGACGCCAGAGCGGTTGCCGCGTGTCGAGCGGATGTTCAAGCTGAGCTATTATTTCGGCGGGCAAATCGTCCTGACGCGAGAAACTCCGGCCGGGCTGGAGGTTGTGGCCGAGGGCCCGGAGGTGACGACCGTGTTGGCGCAGTTGACGCAAGAAGAAGTCGATCAATGCCTTCTGTCCATCCCGGACGAGTTCGACGACTTGTTGATCGCGCTCCCCCCCCGGCACGCCGCCACACTCGCCGGGTGAGCCATGCCGACCGCCCGCTTTCCGTTGGACGACCACGAGGTTTGGGGGTTCGAATGCCCGCGGGCGTTCATCCCCGTTCAGGTGCAAACCCCTGGCCGACTCGTGCCGGTGTCATTTTTGCTCGACACAGGAGCGGCCGTTTCCCTCATCCCGATTCCGTTCGCCTCGGTCACAGGGATTCCATTCGACCCCATTTCAGAGTTGGACGAGTCGGACGCTCCACGAACCCTACTCGGCCGATTGACCGGTCACAAAGGAAGTGTCACCGTCCGCCTGCTCGACCGGCTCGTCTCGATCCCGTGCGCGTTCTACCACCCATCGAACCCATCCCCCGGGATCGGTTCACCCGGCGGCCGCTCACTCCAACATGCACCGCGGACTCTGGACGAGTGGGCAGCCGCGAGCAAGCGGCCG
>CANJKY010000226.1 GCA_947474875.1 Gemmataceae bacterium | reverse complement strand
GACGAGCGGTACAACGACGAGGTGCCGACGCAGTTCCTGCACCTCGTGATTCAAGCCGGCAAGCCGGTGGTGTGCTGCCTGACGAAAATGCGGGAGGCCGACGCCGCGGCGCTCACCGACCACTTCCGCCAGCAGGTGCTGGCCAAGCTGCCGGCGTCGGTCGGAGACATCCCCGCGCTGCCGGTGGCCGCCATCCCGAACATCCCGCCGGAGGTGCGAAAAGACCCGGCTGGGCAGGGGGCGAAGCACCGTGTCCCGTTGCTAAACCAGATTCTGGCCCTGGCTCCGTCAGCGGAAATGGCCCGCTGCCGCACCGTGTCGAACGCCGTCAAGTATCTGGAATCGGCCGGCGACGGGCTGCTCGACGTGGCCCGCCGCGACCTGACCGAACTGGACAACTGGCGAAGCGTGGTGGCCGCCGGCAAGCAGGAGTTCGAGCAGCGGTACCGCACCGAATACCTGGCCGGTGAGGCGTTCCGCCGGTTCGACAAGACCCGCGAGCAGGTGCTGCAGATGCTCGAACTGCCCGGCCCCGGCAAGTTTGTGTCGGCGGCGCTGGCGCTGGTGCGGAAGCCGTACGACTACGCCCGCCAGTTCGTGATGAAAACCGTTACCCGCCCGGCCCCGCCGAACCTGTCCGAGCAGGCGGTGTGTACGGCGGCGATGGAGGCGTGGCTGGCGAAGCTACAGGCGGAATCGCTGCGGCGGGGCGGCCAGCACCCGCTGTGGAAGCAGGTGACGCACGGGTTCGACGCCGGGCTGAAGACGCAGGCGTCCGACCTGTTCGCCCAGCGGTTGCGGGCGCTGGAGGTGAAGGAGACGGACGAACTCGACCAGATGGCGCGGGCGGTGCCGGAGAAGCTGGCGAACAACCCGGTGCTGCTCAACCTGCTCCGCGGCGGCATCATCGCGGCCGACGTGGCGGTGATCGTGCTGATTATGGTGCTGCTGTGGCCGCCGAGCTGGTGGTGGCTGCTCATCATCCCGGCGGTGTCGCTCACCCGGCAGGTGGTGGAGTGGGTGGTGAAGGCGGTGGTGGACGCCGGGCGGAACAAGCTGAAGGCGCAGCGGGCGGCGCTGGCGAGCGAGCAACTGACCACCCCGCTGGCGGCGTGGCTGGGCGACTGGCCGACGTCCGGCGGCAGCTCGCTGGAGAAGCTGCAGGCGGTGCTGCGACGGGTGCCGGATGCCATCCGCGACCTGGCGGGGATGACGGCCAAGCCGGGTACCGGGTCTGGGGTGTCGGGTGTCGCACCCACGAACCTGCCCGCGGCGCCGCCGGCACTGACGTCGTAATCTTGTCGATGCGATCTGGGTGCGGAATTCACGGTCGTCCTGTCTGCGAGACCCGATACCCGAAACCCGATACCCGCTCCTCATGTCCATCGACCCGCAGCAGCCGTTCCTCCGCACCCTGGCCCCGCTGCTGCGGGGGCTTGAGAAGCAGCTCCGCACCTGGCTGGACGGCCGCCGCATCTACCCGGTCACGCTCGTCCAGCGGGCCGAGATCGAGGGGCTGGCCGACGACCTGAAGCGGAAAGCCGACGCGCTCGACGTGGACCGCCCGCTGCTCGTCGTCATGCTCATGGGCGGCACCGGCGTCGGTAAATCCACCCTCATGAACGCGCTCGCCGGGGCGGCCGTCGCCCAGGCGTCGTTCACCCGCCCGACCACCCGCGACCCGGTGGTGTACTTCCACAACACCGTCAAGCCGGACCGCCTCGACCCGGCCCTGCGGCTGTGCCGGTTCGCCCAGCACGACCGCGAGCCGCTGATCCAGAAGGTGATCGTCGACACCCCGGACGTGGACAGCAACGACCTGGCCAACCGGGACAAGCTGAAGGAACTGCTGCCGGTGGCGGACGTGGTGCTGTACGTCGGCTCGCAGGAGAAGTACCACGACCAGCTCGGGTGGGAGCTGTTCAAGGAGCAGCGGCAGCGGCGGGCGTTCGCGTTCGTGCTGAACAAGTGGGACCGGTGCGTCGACGCCGAGAAGGGGCTGCGGCCGGACCAGGACTTGCTACGGGATTTGAAAGCGGAGGGGTTCGAGAACCCCCGGTTGTTCCGCACCACCGCCCAACTGTGGATCGACGCCGAGCGGAACGGCGAGGCCGTTCCGAAGAACCTGCCGGACGGCGAGCAGTTCGCTCAACTCCGCGACTGGCTGGAAGCCGGGCTAACGCGGCTGGAGATCGAGGCGGTGAAGGCCCGCGGGGTGGGCCAGCTCATCGCGCAAGCCGAAACGGTGATCGCCGGCGTGAAGCCGCCGGACCTGTCGCCGCAGGCGGCGAAGGTGCGGACGGCGTGGGAGGCGGTGCTGGCGGACGAGGCGGCGGCCCAGGCGGACGTGCTCATCAGTACGCTCGAACCGTACCAGCAAGAGGTGGAGCACCACTTCAGCGTGCGGGGGCAGCAGAACTTCTGGGGGCTGACCGCCGGCTACCTGCGGGCCACCACCAAGATGAAGTACTTCGGCAGCACCCTGCGGGACAAACTGCCCGGCGTGCCCCGGCTCGGGTCGAAGGTGGACACGCCGGACGACTGGAACCTGACCGAGTTCGTGCAGAACTGCTCCCGCACCGCCGGCGAGCGGGTGCTGACGCAGCGGCTGTCGGCGCTGGCGAACAAGCTGCTGGTGGAGGCGGACCAGCGGGGGTTCCCGCTGCCGCTGCTGTCCGACCGCACCACCGACACCACCCGGCTGGACTGGGAGCAGCGGTTCACCCGCGGGCTGATCGAGTCGCTTACCGAAGTGGAGAACGAGGTGACGCACCCGGTCGGCTGGCGGAAGTGGGTGCGGGGCGGCATCACCCTGTTCGCCAACGGCGTGCCCACGCTGGTGCTGCTCGGGTCCATCGCCCTCGTGCTGTATCAGTTGATCGTGTTGGAGCCGCCCAGCCTGGCGATGATGTTGCTGCCGGTGTACGCCACCCTCGCCACCCTGGTGTTCGTGCATGTGCTCATCATGGTGTTCCTGCCGGTGCGGTGGGCGTCCATCCGCGAGCAGTTCCGCGGGCGGCTGCAGACGAAGCTGGAGGACGAGCTGACGCGGGCGTACCTGCCCATCCCGGACGAGGTGGCGGCGGCGGTGCGGGAGGAGAAGCGGCAGGCGGAGAGGCTGGCGAAGGAGACGAGACAGATCGCCGAGTGGGTGGACGAGCGGGAGCAGGCGGCCCACGTGGCGGAGCTGTACGGGAAATAGGCAAGGTGGGAGCCGGCCCCAGTCTTCGCCGCGAGTGATAAGGGGCGGTGACAGCACGACCGCCCCTTATCACTCGCGGCGAAGAGCATCAACTTCAACAAATCTGTATCGAGAACCGCCCTTCACAAACGCCGCGAACGGATGAAGTGGCAGAATCGGCCCGGCCGATACGTCTTGTGCCCGCCCGACTGACCCACGCGCGGCTGACCCAGGGGAACGGAGTCCATGACCACCGGACACGAGTTGCTCCCGCCCCCCGCCGCGAGCGAAGCCGACCTGCTCCGCCAGCAGCTCATCCAGGCCCAGCGGCTGAGCAGCGTGGGTGAGCTGGCGTCCAGCGTGGCGCACGAGTTCAACAACATCCTCACCGCCGTCATCAACTTCGCCAAGATCGGCATGAAGGCGCAGTCCCCCGGCTCGCAGCAGCAGGCGTTCGAGAAGATCCTGAAGGGCGGGCAGCGGGCGGCGGCCATCGTGCACACCATGCTCGGGTTCGCCCGCAACAACTCCGTCACCCGCGAGACGACCGACATCGTCCCCCTGGTGGAAGAGGTGCTGCTGCTGACGGAGAAGGACCTGGGCAAGCACCGCATCCAGTTGGAGAAGAAGTTCCACGGCCGGCCGAAGGCGGTGGTGGTGCCCGGCCAGATCGAGCAGATCCTGGTGAACCTGGTGATCAACGCCCGGCAGGCGATGCCGAACGGCGGGCGGTTGCGGGTGGAGGTGGGCGAGAACCCGGCCGGGGACACGGTGGAGGTGAAGATCGCGGACACCGGCACCGGCATCGCCCCGGAGCACCTGCGGCAGATCTTCGAGCCGTTCTTCACCACCAAGGCGCCGGACGAGTACGGCCGCGGCGGCACCGGGCTGGGGCTGAGCGTGTGCCGGCAGATCATCGAGGCCCACCACGGCCGCATCCGGGTGGAGAGCGTGGTCGGCAAGGGGTCCACGTTCACGGTGAAGCTGCCGAAGCACCTGCCGGAGGATCGGGGGTAATTCGTAGCCGCGACCCGGCGGGGAGCGCGTTCGACCTGACACACTCCCCGCCGGGTCGCGGCTACTTATTCTTCCCCGCCGGCTTGTCGGTGATCTCGAACGACACGAAGAACTTCCGCACCCACCACGCCTGCGGCTGCATGTTCGGCCCCTGCGCCACCACCGCGTACACCCGCTTGCCGGCCAGCACGCACCGCACGAGGGTGTTCCGCCGCTGGAACCCGGGCACCTGGTCCACGTCCGTCACGTCGTAGGCCGGGAACCCGTCGTGTTTCACCACCTCGCTGTTCGCCCGCTCCCGCCCGCCCTCCGCCCTCAGTTCGGCCACGGCCAGTTGCTCCAGCGCCTCGTCCGGCGGCAGCCCGCGGTATTTGGCGGGCAGGTCGAACACCTTCACCGCGAACCGCTCCTGCGTCTGCTCGCGGCTGCCGTTCACCGTCACCGTGCCCTGGTCGTCCGTTCCGGTCACCGGGTTCGGGTTGTCCGGGAACTCGACCTTGAACTTGCCCTCGGCCGACGCGAACGGGTGCATCTTCGGGTTGTACAGCCACGCCGCCACCCCGGTACACCCGCCGACGCAGGCGCCCAGTACTAGGGTGGTGAGCAGCAGCAACACCCACACCCCGCCGTTCGGCTTCTTCCGCGGGCGGTCGTACTCGTCGTCGAGTCGCGGCCGCGGGCGGGACGGCGAGTCGGTCTGCCACGGCGGGGCGTCGGACCGGCGTTCAGGTGGGGGTGGCGGGGTGGTCCCTGGCAGCGGCGGGGTGGTGAACACGTTCTGGCAACTGGCGCACCGCACCGCCCGCCCGCGGTACTCGGCCGGGATGTCCAGGTGCTCGCGGCAGTGCGGGCAGACGACGGGGTCGGTCATGGGGGAATTGTAGAACCCCGTCTTCGCCGCGACCTGCGGGAGCGGGGGTGGCTCGGCCGCTCCCGCAGGTCGCGGCGAAGAACGATCCCCTCTCCCCGGCTCACGTTCTACACTCCCCCCATGCGGTTCCACATCATCCGGGCGCTGTTCGTCAAGGAGGTGCGGCGGCACCTGGCCAACCGCGGCGGGCTGGCGCTCGCCGGGCTGCTGGTCGTCGCCGCCCTGCTCCTGTCCATCTTCAACCCCACCCAGGTGGATGCCGGCTCGGGCGGGGGCGACCTGGTCGGCGGGGTCCACCACTGCTTCGTCGAGTACGCCGCCGAGACGCCGTTCGTGAAGGGGCTGAAGGACCGCGTGCCGCCGGCGCTCAAGGCCCAGGTGGTGTTCCGCGAGGTGCCCCCGCACCTGCTCGCCAGCCCGCTCGCCTACTCCCCCGGCACCGCCGCCATCCGGGTGGTCGAGTCTGACCGCGACGGCCGCCGGCTGACGTTCGACGTGTGGCACCCGCCCGGCGACCCCGGCGCGATGGCCCCGTACGAGCGGTGGTTCTTCCGCGCCGCCGCCGACGTGTTCCGGGAGCGGGCGGCGGCGCCGCCGTTCATAGCCGGGCCGGATTACAGCCTGTGGGCGGTGCATGAAATCCTGCACCGCCTGCACGAGCAGGCCCCGACGCAGGTGCCGGAGGTGAACGTGTGCTGGCACGGGCTGGGGGCGAAGCCGCTCGACATCCGCTCGGCCGTCGCCACCGCGCTGGTGGTGTTCGCCCTGTACTTCACCTGCTGCTACCTGCTGCCCACGCTCAACTGCGAGGAGCGGGAGCGGGGGGTGCTGCTGGCACAAGCCCTGTCCCCGGCGTCGCCGGCCGAGATCGTGGCGGCCAAGTTCCTGTTCTACCCGGTAGCCGGACTGGGGCTGGCGGCGGCACTCGCCGGCATCTACAACCCGGCGGTGCTGGGCACGCTGTTCTTCTGGCTAGCCCTGCTCGCGCTGGCGTGCGGGTTCCTGGGCGTGGGCATGACCGTCAGCACCCTGGCGCGGACGCAGCGGGCGGCGTTCATGGGGTCCATGTGCTACCTGCTGAGCGTGTCGCTGCTGCTGTTCGTGTGCTCGCAGAGCGGGGTGCCGCTGCTGCCGCAGTTGGCCATCGAGACGCACGGGCCGAAGATCCTGCACGCCGCCATGACCCGCGGGGTGGAGCCGAAGCACTGGCTGAACCTGCTGGCGGCGTTCGTTTTGGGCGCGGCGTGGATGACCCTGGCCGGCTGGCTGTTCCGCCGCCGCGGGTGGCAGTAATTGCTTGACACCCCCCGCCCCCGACGGTATCTCCCGCCGATTTTTGGGGGGGAACCGATTCGCGTTGGGGGGATGCTCATGGGGCGATTGCTGTTGCTCGCCGCCGCCGCTGTCACGCTGGCGGGGGCGGGGTGCCGGTGTACTGGGGAG
>CANJKY010000225.1 GCA_947474875.1 Gemmataceae bacterium | reverse complement strand
GGCGACCGCAACCACGGAATTCGCCGACCTTTCCCAGTTTGTGGGGGCGGTGAAGAATCGCCCGATGATGACGCGGGTGGCGCACCAAGCTTGTTACCCGTTCTGATAGTCCGCACCAGCCGCCCTCTTGCGCGGGCAGGTCGAACCCCTTCACCGCTTCCAGCGCCCCCCGCCTCTCGGGCGTCGGGGCGAACATAAGGGTTCGAAGCGCATCAATGAATGGATCCGAACGTGCGCGTGCAGCAACCCGGCGTGAACACGCCGGGTTGCTGCATTTCCTGGAGTCCGCCCCCGGCTCAGGCGGCCGAGATCGACGCGAGCGCCGGCCGGGTCTCGCGGAGCGGGCGGAACCACCGCGGCGGGAACATGATCAGCCCTTGGGCGACCACCACCCCCATCGCCACGTGCAGGGTGTTGAAGAAGATGGGCGGGGCGTCGAAAAACAGGGTGTTGTGCGCCAGCCGGCCGAGGAACGACTCGCTCTGGTGGATGTCCTGCCCGGCCAGCGTCCGCAACTGCTCCTCCCAGGTGGTGAGCGGGCACTTCCAGCCCATGCCCACCTCCAGCACCACCACGGCAATCGCCAGCAGGTGAGTATACCGGAACCACGGGTTCCGCGCCCACTTCCAGTTGAACGGCGCGGCCACGATGATCGCCGCCTGCCCGACCACGACGTAGGCGCAGTACAGCAGGTGGACAAACACCAGCGCGTCGGCCAAATAGCCGTACATCGTCGTCTCCGGTGATCGAGCGGGGGAGCCTGCGAATTGGTCTGTCTGGAGATACGATCCGCGGCGACGGAGATTTATTCCACAAAATGACGAGAGCCGCGACCGCCAGGGAGCGGGGCGTTTCAAGACCCCGCTCCCTGGCGGTCGCGGCTCGTCAGGCTACTTTCTCGTACCGCGAGCGGTAGATGGGCCGGCCTTCCTTGCGGAACTTCCGCTCGAAGTTGGTCAGGTAGTCCATGTCGTGCTGGGGGGTATTTTCCGCCGGCGGGGGTAACTCGCGGAATGCCGGCAGCATCGCCAGCAGCCCCGTCACCATCTCGAAGTAGTCCTTCACGTCGGTCACGAAGTGCAGCACCCCGCCCGGCTGAAGCACCCGCAGCACGCCGGCGGCAAACTCGTCGGTGAACAACAGCCGCTTCTTGTGCCGGGTCTTCCACCATGGGTCGGGGAAGAACACATGGACCGTCCGCACCGACCCCGGCGGGATGTGGTTCGCCAGCACCCGCTTGGCATCGGCGCAGCACGTCTTCACGTTCGTCAGCCGGCGGCGGGCGACGCGGTTGGCGGCGTACATCTGGTACTTGCGGACGATCTCGACGCCGAAGTAGTTCACGTCCGGGTGGGCGGTGCCGGCCGACACCAGGAACAGCCCCTTGCCGAAACCGACCTCGACCTCGACCGGGTTGGGGTTGCCGAAGAGGAATTCCCAGTTCAGCTCTTCGCCGCGACCGACGGGAGTGGGTGTTTCCGCGGGAGAGACTCCCTCACCCCCAGCCCCTCTCCCCAGGGGGCGAGGGGGGGGAAGGAACGGGTTCGCCTCGGGCAGTTCCACCACGAACGGGGCCAACTCGTCCCGGCTCAGCTTCTTCGGTTTCCGCACCGCTCAACCCCCGCTCTTCAGTGGTACCCCGACGACGATCGTCTCGAACGCCTGCTCCGAGCCGACGTACCCGCGGACGTGGAACCGGGTGAGCCGGCGGTCCACCTTCAGCCCGTGGCCGACCAGCAGCAGCCGGTCGCCCGGCCGCACCATCCGCCGGAACTTGGCCGTCTCGATCCCGCCCAGGCCCATCATCGTGTCCTTCACCACCCCCTGCGATACCACGTAGTATGCGCACAACTGGGCCGCCGCCTCGCACATGAGCACGCCTGGCATGAGCGGGAACCCGGGCATGTGCCCGCGGACCCAGAAGTCCTGGGCGGTGGCGTCCTTGAACCCGGCGATGAACTTGCGGGCCGGGTCCAGGTGGGTGATGGCGGTGAGCAACTCCATCTCGTGCCGGTGCGGGTTCACCTTGCGGATGGCGTCGAGGTCCGCCACCCGCTGCGACCAGTCGAGGGAGGCCGGGTCGATGTCGGGAATGTCGGGGTCGGCGGGCATGGGCTTCTCGAATGAACCCCGCCCCGTGCGGGGGCGGGGAAAGCGGCGGTCACTTCTTCAGCTTACTCGTCGGGGTGGCGTCGCCCTTCGCCTGGCCGGTGGCCCAAGCCAGCCCGCCGAGCAGGTGCTTCTGGAACTTCTCGTCCTTCCACACTTCGTTGCGGTGGCCGAGTGAGGTGTAGAACACCTTCCCCTTGCCCTCCTCCCGGCACCAACTGACGGCGTAGTCGCCGTCCGTCCGCCCGCCGCCGTTCGGGTTCGGCTTGAACGTGTCCGTCTGGATGCTCATGATAATGTGCAGTTTGTCCCGGCTGTACGGAGCGTCGCGGAACACGTAATACTCGTCCGTCCAGTCCATCCCGTCCTCGATGCCGACCGCCGCTGGGTGCTTCGGGTCTTCGATCTTCAACTTCACCTTCTGGATGGCCGGGTGGGTCTTGAAGTACCCGCCGATCAGGTCGCCGTAGGTGCTGTCGTACAGGGTGTCGGTGGCGCAGTGGGTGCCGGTGAACGCTCCGCCGGCTTTCACCCACGCGGTCAGGTCTTTCAACTCGTCCGGGGTGAGTGGGGCGGTGTTCCGGCTGCCGGTGGTGAAGAACAATACCACATCGAACTTCTTCAACGTGTCGGCGTTGATCCGCCCGCAGTTTTCCTTCTCGATGGTCTTGGCACCGGTCCGTCGTGTTTCTTGGCGGTATCGCTCGCTCTCCTTCTGCAAGGTGGTGATCTCCACCTCCTGTCCGTCCTTCTTCACCTTCACCTTGGCGTCCGGGTCGCCGGTGAACCGCCAGCAGGTCACCTCGTACCCGTTCTTCGGGCCGATCTCCTTGATCACGTCCTCGGCGGTGCTCACCGACTCGTGGATGAACCCGCCGCTGTGGGTGACGAACAGCAGCCTCTTCTTCGCCTTCTCGTCGGCGGACGCCGGGGAGAGGAGCGCGACCGCCGCGAGTGCGGCGACCGCCCATCGGATCCTGGTCATCGGGATGGGACTCGAACGGGTGAGGGAACGGGGGCGGACCCCCGTCGCGGATTTTATTCGACCGGCCGTCGGCCGCGAATGGAAATCGGGAAAACGGGCGGCCGGTGATGAAAGGCGGATAAATACCGCCGGTATGACGCCCCGCCGGGCGTTCGCCCGGTAGAACGCCCTCGCCGGCGGAGATCCCCTCTCCCGCCGCCGGCTCATTTCCCAACGAGGTCCCGCATGAGTCGGTTCGTCGCGTTCGTGATGTTCGGGCTGGTCGTGTCGGCGGCGGTGGCGGCCGACAGCCCGCAGTGGCCGCAGTTCCGCGGGCCGAACGGGTCAGGGGTGGCGGAGAAGGAGAGGCCGCCGGTCGAGTTCGGGCCGGAGAAGAACCTCAAGTGGAAGGTGCCCGCCCCGTCCGGGTTCTCGTCCCCGGTGGTGGCCGGCGACAAGCTGTTCCTCACCGCGTTCGACGGCGGCAAGCTGTACACCGTCGCCTACAGCACTGCCGACGGCAAGGAACTGTGGCGGACGGAAGCCCCGGCCAAGAAGATCGAGGCGTACCACAAGACGGAGGGCAGCCCGGCGGCGTCGAGCGTGGCCACCGACGGCAAGATCGTGGTGGCGTACTTCGGCTCGTGCGGGCTGTTCGCCTACGACCTCGCCGGCAAGCAGCTGTGGAAGTACGACCTGGAAACGGCCCAGACGCCGGCCGACTTCGGCACCGGCGTGTCGCCCGTGCTGGCCGACGGGGTGGTGGTGCTGGTGCGGGACACCATGAAGGGGTCCATGATCCTCGGCCTGGACTCGGCCGACGGGTCGCGGAAGTGGGAGACCAAGCGGGAGTCGCCGTCCGCGTTCTGCACCCCGGTGGTGTGGGAGAACGGCGGTAAGAAGGAGGTGGTGGCGGCCGGGTACGGCAGAATGATCGCCTACGACCTGGCGACCGGGAAGGAGACCTGGAGCGTGGCCGGCATGCCGAGCGCCTCTTGCGCCAGCCCGATGGTGGCCGACGGCTTTCTGTACTTCGCCGGCTGGTCGCCGGGCGACTCCGAAGACAAGGAGTTCAAGTTCCCGACGTTCGACAAGCTGCTCGAAGACGGGGACACCGACAAGGACGGCAAGCTCAGCAAGGCGGAGAGCGAGAAGACGTTCCTGAACGGGTTCTTCGACAACAACGACCCGAACAAGGACGGGTTCATCACCCGCGACGAGTGGGACGCGCAGATCAAGTTCATGAGCGCGGCCAAGAACTCGGCGTTCTGCGTGAAGGCCGGCGGCAAGGGCGACGTCACCAAAACGCACGTCGTGTGGAAGGCGACCAAGGGGCTGCCGTATGTCCCCTCGGCGGTGACGTACACGGGGCAGATGTTCCTGGTGAAGGACGGCGGGCTGGTGACTGCCTACGACGCCAAGACCGGCAAGGAGGTGTACGACCAGGAGCGGGCGGCGGCCGCCGGCCGGTACTACGCCAGCCCGGTGGCGGCGAACGGGCACATCTACACGGTGACGCTGGACGACGGCGCGTTCACCGTGTTCAAGGCGGGCGAAGACTCGGCGGAGGTGGTGAAGAAGAACCCGAAGCTGGGCGAGCGGGTGGCGGCCACGCCGGCGATCGCGGACAACACCCTGTATGTGCGGGGCGCCAAGCACCTGTGGGCGTTCGCCGAGAAGAAGTGATCGCGTCCCAAGCCCACCCACAGCCGTGGGTGGGCTTTCCCGTCCGTCACTCCCCGACCTGTAGGGCGATCAGGTTCTTGTCGTCCCGCACGAACACCCGGCCGTCGCTCACCGCCGGGTGCGCCCAGGTGAACCCGCACACCTTGGCGGCGCACAACTCGGTGTACTTCTCCGCGTTCGGCTTGAGCAGGGAGAGGGTGCCGGAGTCGGACAGGAACAGCAGGTTCCCGTCGCCGGTCTTCACCAGCGCCGCGTGGTACGTGCCGACGTTCGCCTTCTCCCACAGCACCTTCCCGGTCTTCGCTTCCACGCACCGCAGGGTGACGGCCGCGTTACGCCGCCCCATCCCGCCGTTCACCATGTACAGGTGGTCGCCGACCACCACCGGGGTGCTGAAGTAGCAGGTCAGCTTGTCGTTCTTCCACGCCTGGATCGGCTTGCCGTCCTCCAGCTTCACCGCGATCGACCCGACCGTCACCGACCCGGCCACATACAGGTCGCCGGCCTTCACCGGGGTGGTGCTGCTCTCCATCAGCTTGTCCACGAACGGCACCTTCCACACCTCCTTGCCGGTGTCCGCCTTCAGGCTCCGCATGTGGTCCCCGGTGAGGAACACCACCTCCGGGTCCTTGTCCCCGACCACGATCGGCGAGGCGTAGCTGGCCCGGTCCTCGGTCGCCCTCCACGCCACCTTACCCGTGTCCGTGTCCACCCCGACCACCCCGGCCCCCTTCCCGCCGACCATCACGATCACGTGCTTGCCCACCACCGTCGGCGAGGTGGAGATGCCGAAGAACAGGTTCTGGGCGTCGAACTCCTGGAGCGTCTCCAGCTTCCACTTGAGGTCGCCGGTCTTGGCGTCCCAGCAGGCCAGCACGCCGGTGCTGCCGAACGTGTACACCCGGTCGCCGGCTACCGTCGGGGTGCCCCGCGGGCCGTTGCCGAACACGTTGGTGAACGTGGTCCGCTTGTAGGTCTTCTCCCACTTCCTCTCGCCCGTCTTGGCGTCGAACGCGGCCAGCGCCTCCTCCTCCTTGTCCCGCAGCTTGTAGAAGGCGTACACGGTGCCGTTCGCCGCCACCGGCGAGCTGTGCGCCTCACCCACCGGTTGACGCCACAGCTCCTTCGGTTTGTCCGTCCACGCCGGCACCTTCTCGGCGGTGGTCGAGTCGCGGTTCGGGCCGAGGAACTGCGGCCAGTCGGCCGCGGGGCAGGGTAGGGTGGACAGCAGGGCGAAGGCCAGGACGGGCAGCGTGCGCATGGCGTCTCCGGGCGAGGGGTCACACAACGGGCAACGACATCCTAGACGGGGCCGGGGTGTCGGCATTCGACGGTTCGACGTCTTGCGGGCGGGAAGAGTCGTTCAGGAACACATGCAGCGGGGCGTACCGCCAGCCGGTACCGAATTCGTCGGCCAGCCGCTTCAATTCCGCGACCGCCCGCTCGGTGATGTCCTGCTGTTGCTCCTGGAACGCCGGGTCGCAGAAGTAGATGCGGCAGCCGAGCGGGCGTACGTGCCGGGCCGTGCAGAGGTTGTCCACCTGGAACGGGCAGCCGTCGCGGGTGACGGGCCTGACGAACGGCGGGGCGGTTTCGAGCAGGATGTCGGCTTCGAACTGGCTCAGGAACAGGGTGTGCCCGTACTCGGTGAACCGGCAGCAGCGGCCGGAGGCGTCGCACCGCGGGGCGGCCGCCGCCACCGCCGCGTCCACCTCGGCGTACACCTCCAGCACTCGTGATCGCAGTTCGGGGGTCACGGGT
>CANJKY010000224.1 GCA_947474875.1 Gemmataceae bacterium | reverse complement strand
CGCCTTGAGGACCTGCTCGTAGGCGGTCCGGCGGACCCACACGTGGAACGGCATCGGCCGCCGGGCCAGGAAGTCGGGGAACCGCCGGGCCATCTCCGCGAGCGCCTCCTGGGCCACGTCCGACGGGTCGACCCGGGCCCGCACGGCCGGGGCCAGGTGCGTCGCTACGAACGCCACCAGGCTCGGCCGGTGGCGGGCCAGCAGCTCCCCCGGGGCGGCCGGGTCGCCGGCATCCGCACGGGTGAGCAGCCCGAGGGTGTCGGCCGAGTCCGGCGGCGGGTGGGCCGGTGCGGGTGACATCTCCAACCTCCGGTTCCGGCGAAAGTGTGACACGGAATCTGCGGGGGATGGTCGTCGGACCGCTCGCCGCCGGGTCGGGGCGTCCGACGGCTCGGCCGTTCGGACGCGAGGTCGCGGGAGGATGCGGGCGAAGAAAGCCCGGCCCCACGTCGGACCGGTTTCGCATGAGCGACCCGGCTGCGGGCGGGCGTCGACGCCGTCCGGGGGTCCTGAGGCCGGGGTGCGGCTGGGCCGCCGTCGGCAGCCGGTCCGATGAGTATGCGCGGCATGTGCCTGTCGGGCGGCGAGTCGGGCGGCGGCCGGTCGGTGTCCGGCCGAGTCGGCGCGGCGGCACCTGCCGGGGGCGCGAGCCGTATCGGGGGAGTCTAACCGCTGTGGACTAAACACGCAAACCCGGATCGGAGCCTGCGGATACGCCACCTAGCTAACCTGCTCCGGTCCGGCACCCCGACGCCGAATAGCCGCCTCAACTCGTGGAATTGCTTCAGCACCTTTACTGTGAACGAACGACCAGTGAGGGAGGAAGCGTCTCCAGGTTAGCACGATCACACCGTCGAAGTGGCCGGAGCAAGAGTGAGCTGTCGGGGATGGCGACCCCATAGCCCCACCCAACCAACAAGTCTAAGCCTGAACGCAGGGGAGTGCCTCGAGCGCAACGTTCGTCTCGGTCTCTGTCGTGCCCGCCCATCCCGTATCGGATCGCTAGCCCTTTCGCCTAGCGGAGGGACGCCCGCCAGACCGTGGAACCTGTGGCCTTTGCGAACTCGTGGACCGGCCGGCGTCCGCTCGTCGAACCCAGGTCGCCCACTGCTACGCCCCGGCCCGGTCGTACGCCCCCCGCCGCCCGAGCAGCCACTTCCGCAGCGCGTCCACCGCCTGCTTCTTGGTGCGGAACTTCTGCTCGAACCCGCACCCGGCCGTCACCTGCCCCAGTTCGGCGACCGTCAGCCGGTCCAGCCCGGCCAGCTGGGCGGCCACCGCCTCCTCGTCGAACCCCGGGTCGAGCGCCCGCTCGTACAGGGTCCGCAGGCCGGCGACGGCGGTCGCCACCCGGTCCGGGGGCGTTCAGCTGCGGCACCGGCACCGCGAAGTCCAGCAGCTTGGTCGTCCGGTCCGCCGTCACCCGGTCCAGGTAGTGCCGCAGGGTGCGGCCGTCCGCCTCCAGTTTGCTCAGCCGGGTGTTGTCCACGAAGAAGCTGGACAGCGACCCCTGCAGGTCCAGGTCGACCAGCAGCACCCGGTACCCGCGGGCGGCCAGCGCCCACCCCAGGTAGGCGGTGAGGGTGGTCTTGCCCACCCCGCCCTTCAGGTTGAGCACCGACACCACCGGCGTCCGCCGGTCGGCCAGCGGGCGGAACGGGCAGGTGCCGGCCATCACCGGCCGGGTCCAGATGGCGCCCTCCAGCCGGAGCGTCTTCTTCACCCGGTTGCGGAGCGAGGCGGCCTCCCGCTCCAGCGCGTCCACCTGCTCGCGGGTGAGGGCGTGGTCGGCGGCCAGCTGGTGGTGCGCGTCGGCGAGTCCTTCCAGCTTCTCCGCCTTGACGCGGAAGGTATCCCGCTCGCCTGCCACGGCGGTGAACTGCTTGGCCTGCTCGGCCGCCGCCACGCCGAACCCGTCCACCCGGCTCTCCAGGGCGCGGATCTTGTCCTTCAGCCGGCCGACGTACACCTTGTACGCGATGCCCAGCCCGGTGCCGGCGAGGGTGAGCGCACCGCCGGCTAGCGCGCTCTTCAGGATCGTTTAGCGGGCTTGGAGTACCCGCAGTGGGTGAAGTAGTTGCGGCACTCGGGGCGGGTGAACTGGTCGAGCAACCGGCCGATGGTCGCCCACAGCCCGTCCACCGTCCGCTCGGCGGCCGTCCGGAGGAGCCGCTTCAGCTTGCTGAAGGCGTTCTCAATCGGGTTCAGGTCGGGGCTGTACGGGGGCAGGTACAGCAGTCGGCAGCCGGCCCCCTCGATCGCCTCCCGCACCCCGTCGACCTGATGGCACCGCAGGTGGTCCATCAGCACCACGTCCCCGGCTCGCGACTGAGCCACCAGCACCTGCTCGACGTAGGCCTTGAACACCGCCCCGTTGACCGCCCCGTCCACCACCACCGGGGCGATGAACCCGCGGGGGGTGATGGCCCCGACGAACGTGGTCGTGTGCCAGTGCCCGTGGGGCACGCGGTCCACCAGCCGCTCGCCCCTGGGGGCGTACCCGCGGGTGCGCGCCATATTCGTCTTCGCCCACGTCTCGTCCACGAACACCAGTTTCGCCGGGGTCAACCGCGGCATCACTTCGGCCCGCCACCGGGCCCGCCGCTCAGCCACGTCCGGCCGATCTTGCTCCGCGGCGTGGATCACTTTTTTTGTGCGTCAGACCGAGCCGGCGGAGGGCTCGCCAGACGGTGACGGTGGCCGTCGAGGTGCCCAGCAGTTGGCGGTACTCGGCGGCCGTGCGGTCCGGGTTGGCCCGCACCACCTCCCGCAACCGATCCGCTTCCCCGGCCAGCACGGGAGCCGGCCCCGGCCGAGCGACCCGCGGGGCCACCTCGCCCGTCTCCCGCCGCCGCCGCTTCAGCCGCCGCACCCAGGCCGGGCTCACCCGGTGCGCCTCCGCCACCTCGGCGGTGGTCATCCCGTCGTCGCAGTCGGCCAGCACCCGCTCTCGCAAATCCATCGCGTAGGCCTTCATAGCGGTCCCTCCCCTGCGTCAGACCACCCGCATCAACACCGACTCGCTACACGATCCCGAAGAACGCGCTAGCCGCAAACGTGGTGAAGCACGGGAACGGTCGGTCGGCCGCGGAACTGCATTCGCGCCGACCGGATTTGTTCCGCCACCCGCTGGATACGACAACAGCCACCCCGTCCGCGCCGCGTCGAGCGGTGATGCGACCGCTTCCGGGGAGTCCATTTTCCTGACCCTTAACCACATCGAAGAGTATAAGGACCGCATCGTCAGTTTCTGGGAAGAGTTGCTTTCGGAGATGAGTTGCAAGCCGTATCACACCAGAACAGGGCCTCTCGAACCACATACCTCTACAGCCAAATGCAATGCGGTAACAACCTGCCAATCCCAGCCCCACATCGCGGCCACCGTGTTCGCAGAAGTTCTTCTACTCCCCCTTTCGAAGAGCCGGGTAGTAATTACTACCGCGGGGGGTCGTTTCGGGGGGGGCCGGGACGTTTCCGATGTCCGGGGGGATGTGAGCGAGAGACTAGAAATCGTGGGTAAATTGTCGGAAAATTGGTTTTACAACAACGGTCGTTAACGTTTTTTAGAGACCGGCGCATTCGACCACTCTGCCACCTCTCCGGGTGGTGTGTCCAATATAGGGCCGGCGGCGGCGGGCGTGTAGGCGGGCCGTCACCGCCAGTCGATGGCTAAGCCCCGTGCCTTCGATTCCCACACCTGCTTCGCGTTCGTGCCGTCGGCGTCGCACACCCATAGGGTCGCCGGGTCGGTGTTGCCTACCTGGCGATTGAGGACTTGGAAGGCGATCCGCTTCCCGTCCGGGGAAATGGCGAAGGCTTCCCCCGCGTACTTTGGTAGTTTGTCCCAGCGGGTCGGTTTCTCGTCCCCGACTGTGAACGCGCCGATTTTCGTCGGCGGCCATTGCACGATCCACCGCTTGCCGTCCGGGAACGTGGCGAGGGGGTACAGTTCGAGCGCCCCTGGGAAGACCTCCTTCGGGTCGAACTCGCTCACTGTGGATGTGACGGTGTCCACCCGACCGACTGACCTCCCGCCGCCTACATTCGCCAGGTAGTGCCGGAGGAAAATCAACTCCCCGTCCTTCGGCCCCAACCCCCAGGCCCGGTATTCCGCCGGCAAGGTCAGATCCGTCTTCCTGCCGGTCACCACGTCGATGCGCCAGTTCGACCAGTCGGCCGGGCGACCGGGGTTGGGGTTCGCACTCGGATCGCGGCTGTTCCCGTACACGCTCTTCCCGTCCGGGGCCCAGAACAGGTGCATCGGCGTGTGCGGAATCGAAATCACTTCCGCAGACTTTTTGGTGTCGAGGTCCAGGAGGTGGAGCGTCGTCGGCGTGCCGTCGGATGGGTCGCCGACCGGCCGCAGGCAGTACATCACCTGCTTCCCGTCCGGCGACAGTCGGGCGTTGTACACCCACTGCTTCTCCCCGGCCTCCAGCACCGTCCTGGCGTCGGTGCCGTCGGGGTTGAGCAGCGTCAGCTTGCCGTCCTCCGTAGCGACGAGCAACTTGTTCACCCCCTCCTTCGCCTTCGGCACCGGGGCGGCGAGTGCGATGGTCGGGAGGAGCAGCAGGGCGGCGAGCGAGCGGTTCACCGTGAACCTCCGGGGCGTCGAGGGGCATCCGTATAACGACCGGGAGCAATCCGCTTCCCACTGTACCCGGAGCCGGTTCGATGAGCGAGTGGCAACGCACCCACACCTGCAACGAGTTGCGGGAGTCCCACCTCGGCCAGACCGTCACCCTGAACGGCTGGGTGCTCACCACGCGGAACTTCGGCAACCAGACGTTCATCGACCTCCGCGACCGGTACGGGTTCACCCAGGTGGTGTTCGAGGCGGATGATGCGGCCCTGTTCGCCGCCGCCAACCAACTCGGCACCGAGTTCTGCGTGTCCGTCACCGGGGTGGTCCGCCCGCGGCTGGAGGGCAAGACCCGCACCGACATCGACACCGGGGCAGTGGAGGTGGAGGCGAAGGTGCTGACGGTGCTGAACACCTGCCCGGCCCTGCCGTTCCAGATCAACGAGTTCGGCACCGAACTGGCGAACGAGGAAATCCGCCTCCAGTACCGCTACCTCGACCTGCGGCGGCGGAGCCTGCAAAAGGTGCTCATCCTGCGGCACCGCGTTTGTAAAGTCATCCGCGACTTCCTGGACGCCCGCGGGTTCCTGGAGGTGGAAACCCCGCTGCTCGGCAAGAGCACGCCGGAGGGCGCACGCGACTACCTGGTGCCCAGCCGCATCTACCACGGCGAGTTCTTCGCCCTGCCGCAAAGCCCGCAGTTGTACAAGCAGTTGCTCATGGTGTCCGGGTACGACAAGTACTTCCAGATCGCCAAGTGCCTGCGGGACGAGGACCTGCGGGCCGACCGCCAGCCGGAGTTCACCCAGCTCGACCTGGAGATGAGCTTCGTCGAGCGGGAGGACGTGCTCAGCCTGATGGAGAACCTGGCGGCGGAGATCGTGAAGCAGTGCCTGGGGGTGACGATCCCCACGCCGTTCCCGCGGCTGAGCTACGCCGAGGCGATGAGCAAGTACGGCTCCGACAAGCCGGACCTGCGGTTCGGCCTGCCGATCGTGGACGTGACCGACATCGCCGGGGCGAGCGAGGCCAAGTTCCTGACGGAGGCCGTGGCCGCCGGCGGGGTGGTGCGGGCGATCAACGCCAAGGGCGCCGCCGACAAGTTCAGCAATACCCAACTGAAGCCGGGCGGGGAACTGCCGAAGATCGCCGCCACGTACAAGGCGAACGGGCTGGCGTTCCTGAAGGCGGATGGCGACAAGCTGACCGGCAGCCTCGAGAAGTTCTTCAGCGACGACCTGAAGGCGAAGCTGCGGGAGCGGCTGGGCGTGCAGCCCGGCGACCTGCTGCTGTTCGTGGCCGGGCCGGAAGCCGTGGCGGCGGATGCGCTCGGGGCGCTGCGGACCCACCTGGGGGCGGCGCTCAAGCTGTACCGCAACTGGTGGGACGAGAAGGCCGAGTTCGACGCCGCCGAGGAAGCTGCCGCCAAGAAGGAGAGGCGGACGCCGAAGCCGTTCCAGATGCGGCCGGACCACTTCAACTTCCTGTGGGTGGTCGACTTCCCGATGTTCGCGTTCGACGACGAGGAGAAGCGGTGGGTCGCCATCCACCACCCGTTCACCGCCCCGATGGACGCCGACCTGCCGACGATGGAGACCGAGCCGGGGAAGGCGCGGGCGAAGGCCTACGACATGGTGCTGAACGGGTACGAGGTGGGCGGCGGGAGTATCCGGATTCACCGCCAGGACGTGCAGGCGCGGGTGTTCAAGATGCTCGGCATGGAGATGGAGGAGGCGAAGGCCCGGTTCGGGTTCCTGCTCGACGCGCTGAACAGCGGCGCCCCGCCGCACGGCGGCATCGCCCTCGGCCTGGACCGCTGGTGCATGATCCTGGCCGGCACGACGAACATCCGCGACGTGATCGCGTTCCCGAAGAACAAGCAGGCCCGCGACCTGATGACCGGTGCCCCGGCGGTGGTGGAAGCCCGGCAACTGAAGGACTTGGGTATCAAGGTGTG
>CANJKY010000223.1 GCA_947474875.1 Gemmataceae bacterium | reverse complement strand
TTCACCAAGTTCACCAGCCGGTCCAGTTCGGCCAGGAACCGGGAGCGGGCCTTCGGCGTCATCCCGCCCGGCCCGCCGCTCGCCACCCCGGCTTCGCGGAGGTCGGTCATCAGGTCGCGGACGGCCACCGCCTCGCCCACCGTGTTCTCGTCCAGCACCCGCCCCTTCGGGTCGAGCGCGATGCCGCCGGCGGCCACCACCCGGGCGGCCAGCGGGATGTCGGCGGTGACGCACAGGTCGCCGGGCTTGCACTGCCCGGCGATCCAGTCGTCAGCCGCCCCGAACCCCGCCACCGCCATCATAGAAATGAGCGGGTTGTCCGGGATCATGATCGGGGTGTTCGCCACTACCACGACGGACACCGCGTACCGCTGTGCCACCCGGTACGTTTCAGTCTTCACCGGGGAGGCGTCGGCGTCGATGTAGATGGTCGGCATGGGGGGATTGTACCCGCGAACCCTCCCACGCGGTGCCCCATCCGTCTCGTACAATTCACCCATCCTCTCGCACTGGAACCGCCCCGGAGCCGCCATGCCGGACCTGCCGTACAAGATCGTCGTCGGCCTCGAAGTCCACGTCCAACTGCTGACGAAGACGAAGCTGTTCTGCGGGTGCCTGAACAAGTTCGGCCAGCCGCCGAATACGGCCACCTGCCCGGTGTGCCTGGGGCTGCCCGGCTCGCTGCCGGTGATGAACAAGCAGGCGTTCCACCTGGCGCTGAAGGCGGCGCTGGCGCTCAACTGCCAGATCGCCACGCACCCCGGCTACGCCCCCGGGTTCACCAAGTGGGACCGCAAGAACTACTACTACCCGGACCTGCCGAAGAACTACCAGATTAGCCAGTACGACCTGCCGTTCAGCCACGACGGGCACCTGGACATCAACGTCCACCCGGACCCGAAGAAGGGGCACACGGCCAAGCGGGTGGGCATCATCCGCGCCCACCTGGAAGAGGACGCGGGCAAGAACATCCACGACGAGTCCGGCCGCGGCGGGGACACGCGGGTCGATTTGAACCGCACCGGTACCCCGCTGCTGGAGATCGTGTCGCAGCCCGACATGAACAGCCCGGAGGAAGCGATCGCATACCTGGATGAGTTGCGGCTGATGCTGCGGGAACTGAAGGTGTCCGACTGCGAGATGCAGGAGGGCAGCCTGCGGTGCGACGCGAACGTGAACATCCACATCCCGAAGGCCGACGAGCCGAAGGGGTACGCCGCCACGCCGCTGGTGGAGATCAAGAACCTGAACAGCTTCCGCGGGGTCGGACGGGCCATCGCGTACGAGGCCCAGAGCCAGTACGAGCAGTTCCAGAAGGATCCGGCCAACTTCCGCTTCGGCAAGATGCTCAAGACCACCGCCGGGTGGGACGACCCCCGCGGCAAGACCGTCGTGCAGCGTCGCAAAGAGGAAGCCGCCGACTACCGCTACTTCCCGGAGCCGGACCTCGTGCCGGTGGTGGTGACGGCCGAGCAGATCGCGGCGGTGAAGGCGGACATGGGCGAACTGCCGCAGGCCCAGCGGGCGCGGCTGGAGAAGGAGTACGGCCTGACCCCCTACGACGCCGACGTGCTGACGGCGAAGGGGCGGACGATGGTGGCGTACTTCGAGGCGGTGGCGAAGGCGCTGGGCGACGGCAAGGCGGCGGCCAACCGGCTCAGTGACCTGGTGTACCCGGCCCTGACCGAGCGGCACGAGGAGATCGACGCCTTCCCGATGCCGGCGGCGGCGCTCGCCGACTTCATCAAGAACACCGGCGGTCTGGCGAAGATGGACCGCACGGCGGTGTTCAACGTCATGCTCGAGAAGGGCTGCACGCTGGCCGACGCCAAGACGGCCGCGGGCATCAAGGAGGCGGACGCGGGGGCGCTGCGGGCGGCGGTGGTCGAGGCGATCGGCAAGAACCCGAAGGCGGTGGCCGACTTCAAGGCGGGCAAGGAGGCGGCGAAGATGGCGATCGTCGGGGCGGTGATGAAGGCGAACAAGGGCGCCCCGAACGACGTGGTGCGGAAACTGGTGGACGAGGAACTGGCGAAGGGGTGACCCACTCCGGAGGGCGAGCGATGAGCCTGGAACAGCTGGAAAAGGGCGTGGCCGAATTGAAAGCGCAGATGGCAGGGCTGCTCGCGCAGCGGCCGGCGGCGCTCCAGTACGGCCCGGACCCGCACTCGCGGTGGTGGGAAAACCTCGGCCCGCCGCTGAGCGACGAAGCGGCGTCAGCCCTGGACGAAACGGAACCGTACACCCGCTACTTCCGCCAGACCGGGGAATGGCCGCCTGCGGGTTGGAAGCCCGGCGACCCCATCCCGGAGCCGGACCACTGGAAATGAAGTACCTTCTGGACACCGACCACATCAGCCTGCTCGAACACCGCCGCGGGTCGCAGTACGCAGCGCTCGTCGTGCGGTTGAATCTGCACGCCGCTGACGGGATCGGCGTGTGCGTGGTCAGCTTTCAGGAGCAGTTGCTCGGGGCGAACAGCCTCATTCAGACCGCCCGTGCCGACTTGGACTTACTCCGCGGGTACGAACTGCTGGCGGCCTGCTCGACCACTACCGCCGGTTCCCGGTGCTGCCGTTCGACGCCGCCGCGCTCGCCGATTTCCACTACTTGCGACAGCAGAAAGTGCGGATTGGCACCCGCGATTTGCGCATCGCCGCCATAGCTCGGTCACGGAGCCTGACCCTCGTCACCCGCAACCTGTCCGACTTCGGCCGGGTGCCGAACCTCAAGACGGAAGACTGGACGAAGTAGCCGCCTTCGCCTTCTCCTCGGCCGAACTGCCCCGCAGGTACAGCGGTTCCAGCCGCATCATCTCTTCGACCGTCAGCGGCGGGCGCATCCGGGCGACACGGAATACGGCTTCGACAGACGGTTCGATCATCGACGAACGGGTGATGTGGGGCGGCAGTTTGTCGGCGAAGGTGAGGACGCCCGGACCAGACACCACACCCGCCGTTCCCACCCAATCACCGAACGATTCGATCCGCAGTTCCCACGCCGCAACCCCGTCGGTGAACCGCTGGACGTAGATCGTCCCTTGCAGGGCGTCGCCGATCACGTCCACCGTTCCCGGCACGTCAGCGGCGATGGCCGCAAATGTCGGCACCGCCACCAGCGAACACCCCAGGGAGTAGGCCAGCGTCTTGGCGGCGGTGATGCCCACCCGCAAACCGGTGTAGCTGCCGGGGCCGATGCCGACGGCGACGTGCGTCAGGCCCCGCGGGGTCAGCCCGCAGTCGCGGATCAGCCGCTCGACGGTCGGCAGCAGGTGGCGGTTCTGCTGGCGGCCGGCGGGCAGGTCTTCGGTGGCGACCACCACCCCGCCGACCGCCACCCCGACCCGCGACCGGCCGGACGTTTCCAGGATCAGCCACACGCCGCTCATGCGGATGACTTACACCCGCCCCGCCCTGTTGTCTCGTTCCACCGCCGATACCATAACCAGATGCTGCCCCGCACGGGAGGGCGGCGGAGACTCTGTTCGCATGAACCGCCACACCGTTTTCAACGTCGCCCTGTTCGTCACCCTGGCCGTCACCGTCGGCGCCGTCTGGTGGTGGGTCGAGAAGACCTATTTCCCCAAGCCGGAGCCGACCCCGGAGGCGGTCAAGCCGACCCGCGAGCAGTTGCTCGCCGTCACCGGTGGAGCGGTCACCCCATCGGACGAGGCGGCCAAGCTGCGATCTCGGTACGTGCCGGAACAGCCGACGGCGGAGAAGCCGGCCGAGCCGCCCAAACCGGTCGTGCCGCCGAAGCCGAGCGGGCCGTCCGAGCCGTTCCGGTTGATCGCTCTCGGCGGGGACGGGTTCAACAAGCGGGTGCTGCTGAGTAGCAAAGGGGCAGGGGTGCAGCAGGTGGTGCTGCCGGCGTTCGACCAGGCGTCCCGGCTGGGGCGGGAGGTGAAGGACGCGGGCGGCAACCCCCGCCCGCTCGAACTCATCCCGGGGTACATCCGCAAGCGGGACAGCAACACCGTCACCGCCGACGGCGAGTACCTGACGCTGGTGCCCACCGCCGCCGGCAAGACGGTGGACCCGGCTCTGGCGTTGGCCCTGGCCGAGCCGTCGTACACCCTGTTCCACTACCCCGCCCCCGGCGACCCGGACCGCTGGCCGGAGGACAAGGAGGGGAAGTCGCACGAGAAGTACCCGTCGCGGGAACTCGGCACCCGCACCTGGAAGGTGGTTGAAGAGGTGCCGGGCACCGACACGACGGACGCGCGGGTGGTGTTCGAGACGACGCTGGGCGAGCCGTACCACCTGACCCTGAAGAAGACGTTCGAGCTGGCCAAGCGGGACTACCACGTCCGCATGAAGCTGGAGATCATCGGGCTGGAAGCCCGGTCGAAAGACGCCCGCACCCGCGCCCCGTTCAAGTACCAGATCGCCGGCGGGCACGGGCTGCCGGTCGAGGGCGAGTGGTACACCGGCACGTTCCGCAACGCCCAGGTGGGGTACAAGACGAAGGCCGGGGTGGGCAAGCGGGACTTCCAGGACGCGGCCACCGTCACCGGCCAGCACGGCGGCGACTCGGTGCTGTCCGGCGGGTTCGAGTTCACCTACGCGGCCGTGTCCACCCAGTACTTCGCCACCGCCCTGGCGGTGGACCCGGACAGCCCGGCGGAGCAGCGGGCGGAGAACCTGTGGGAGTACGTGCGGGCCACCCGCGAGGCGTCGCCGGGGGTGCCGGAGGACAAACCGCAGCTGGGCGACATCACCGTGCGGGCTGTCGCCAAACCGGTGAACCCGGACCCCGGCGGGCGGGTGGAGCACCGGTACTGGGTGTACGACGGGCCGATCAAGGTGCGGTTGCTCAAGCACCTGGACCAGTTGCCGGCCGACCGCCGGCAGTACGCCGCCGACCCGGCGACGGTGGACCGGTACCTGGACGAGCTCACCCTGTACACGCTCACCGACGCCCCCACCCCGAACGCCCTCGGCCGGTTCGCCGACGCCATCTACTGGACCGACCTGGTGGTGTTCTTCACCAACCTGATGCACGGGGTGCTCGGCTGGCTGCACCGGGTGGTGCCGGTGTGGGGGGTGAACATCATCCTGCTCACCTTCCTGGTGCGGCTGATCCTGCTGGTGCCCAGCCGCCGGCAGCAGGGGTCCATGCTCAAGCTGCAGGAGAAGATGGCGGCGCTCAAGCCGGAGATCGACAAGCTGGCCGAGCGGTACAAGGGCGATCCGCAGCGGCTGAACCAGGAGAAGACGCGGCTGATGATCCAGTCCGGGGTGAACCCGCTGGCCAGCATGGGCGGGTGCCTGCTCATGTTCGCCCAGATGCCGGTGTTCATGGGCCTGTACTTCTGCCTGCAGGAGTCGGTGTTCTTCCGCCTGGACCGGTTCCTGTGGGTGGACAACCTGGCCGCCCCGGACATGCTGGTGTGGTGGAGCGAGAAGATCTGGTTCCTGAGCACCCCGGACAGCATGGGCGGCATGCTGTACCTCGGGCCGTACCTGAACCTGCTGCCCATCGCCGCCGTCACCCTCATGTTCATCAACATGAAGGTGTCCACCCCGCCGCCGGCGGACGAGCAGCAGGAGATGCAGCAGAAGACCATGAAGTACATGATGATCTTCATGGGCGTGTTCTTCTACAAGATGGCGGCCGGCATGTGCGTGTACTTCATCGTGTCCACCACCTGGGGGCTGATCGAGCGGAAGCTGCTGAAGAAGAAGAAGCCGAACGCCACCCTCGCGCCGGAGCCGGCCCCGGTCCTGATCACCGACCCCGGCCCGACCCCGGCCGCCCCCACCGGCCGGCTGGGCCGGTTCAAGCAGCGGCTGCTGGACGCCATGGAGGAGGCGCAGAAGCGGGCCGACACCCCGCGGCAGATCGTGAACAACCCGCCCAAACCCGGCGACAATGGGAAGAAGAAGCGGCGGAAGAAGTGAGCGGACGGCACATTTCTGAGAGCGGGCGGCCGGCAACCCGGTTAGCGCTGACACCGGCCCGCAACGCCCGCTAACACCCGTGTCGTGAATCTCGGCCCGGCCAGCGGAACCCTCCGCCGGCCGGTTTACCCCGTCTCCCGCGTGGCGTATCCTGCTGCGCCCATTCGCCCGCGGAGACACTAAATGCCTGAAACATTGAACCGACAGACCGCCCTCACGTTGAACCGCCTGGACGATCGGGTGGTGCCGACCGTCCTCGATTTGACCACCGCCGGCGCGCACGGCGAACTGGCCGGCGGGTTGTTCGCCCAGTACGACGCCCAGCCGACCGGCACTGGGCAGATCGACTCGTTCCTCCGCATCCAGGGGAAGTCCGCCCAAAACCCCACCCAGGCCGGGTTCAACACCTCCGCCCGGCCGCTCCAGTACCAAGAGAACAAAAGCCCGCAGTTCACCCGCGACCTGCCCGCCGCGGCCGTGCCCGCGGTGACGCTGCCGACCGGCCGGTACCGCGAGTTCCTGCTGGACATCAACCAGAAGGCGAGCCAGCCGCTGCTGTCGCTGGATCAGCTGAAGGTGTTCGTGGTGGACGCCCCCGGGCTGACCGGGTACGACCCGACCACCGGCAAACTGGCCGGGC
>CANJKY010000222.1 GCA_947474875.1 Gemmataceae bacterium | reverse complement strand
GCCCCGGCGTAGGGCCGGGACCGCCGCGGCCGGGTGGGGGTGACCCACCCGGCCGCGGCGTTCCCGGCCCTGATGCCGTCACTTCGTCGGCCCGAAGTCCTGCGGCAGGGTCCGCCACCCGCTGTGGATGTGGTTGGCCGGGTTCTTCGCACTGTCCCCCTGCACGTTCAGGAACTCGATCACGAACGTCGGCCCGTGGACGCGGTAGGTGTACGGCTTGCCCGGCTTGTCCTCCTCCACGCAGTAGGCGAAATACACCTTGCCCGGTCCGGCGTCTTTCACCCGCTTCAGTTCGCCCGCCGCCACGTCGCCGGGTAGCCGGTCGGCGTAGGCCTCGATCAGCTTCGTCAACGTCTTGTTCTGGTCGGCGGTCAGTTTGCTCGCCGGAATGCCGACCGGGTCGCCGACGCCGGCCTTCGGCTGCCCCTCCTTGATCTCCGGGAACTGCTTCGCCTGTTTGGCCGCCTTCTTCTGGTCGTCCGTCAGGCTGCCGATCAACTCCTTGGCGATGTCTTCCGTCTCGGCCAGCATCCGCTGCCCCTTCTTCGCCCCGCTCTTCACCTCCGCCGGGTTGGACGCGAACAGCAGCGGGGTGGCGCTGACGACCTCGCCCTTGTCGAGGGTGTAGTTCACGCTCAGGTGGTGCCCCTCCACCCGCCACCCCCACTTGCCGGTGGCGGACGGCTCGCCGAACACGCTCACGAAGTACCAGTTCGGGTTCCGCACCATCGCCCCGCCCTTCCCTTCCAGTTCGGCCAGCAGCCCCTCGTTCGCCATGATGGCGTCCGCCTGCTTGTACCCCTTCGCCGACAGCCCGGCCCGCAGCAACTCGGCCACCGCCTCCCGCTGCTTGTCCGTCATCTTCTCCAGCCGCAGGCCCTTGCGAGTGGAGTTCTTGTCCTTGTCCTGTTGCGGGGTGAAGAACCACGCCTGGCGGTGCGGGTCGTCGAACCCGAACGTGGCGACCTTCTTCTCGTCCGCCGACAGGGCGGCCAGGAAAGCGGTGGCGGCATCGGCCATCTTCGCCCCGCTCGGCTTGGCCGACTGGCCGACCAGGAGGGCGCCGCCGAGTAGGCCGCCGGCGGCGAGGAGCAGGACGAGGCGGGGGAGGGTGCGCATGGGGGAGTTCCGTCTTGGCCGGCCCCAAGCCCGCGGACGGCCGTCCGCGGGCTTTTCGGAGCGTGTCACACCGCCCAGAATACGATACCTCTGGCCGTAGTTCACCCGGTTTTCCTTTCGAGTTCGCCATGGCAGCCGACCCGGTCCGCGTGCTGGTCATCGACGACGACGCCAAGCTGGCGGCCACCATCGCCGAGAGCCTGGAGCGGAAGGGGAACGTCGTCACGCTGGCCAGCACCGGCAAGGCCGGGGCGCAGCGGCTGGAGACGGACGAGTACGACGTCATCCTCACCGACCTGCGGATGGCCGACGTGGACGGGCTGGGGGTGGTGAAGAAGGCCCGCGAGATCCAGCCGGACGCCGAGGTGGCGGTCATCTCCGGGTTCAACGACGTGCGGACGGCCCAGGAGGCGATGAAGCTGGGGGCGGCGCACTACCTGCTCAAGCCGATCGACCTGACCGAGCTGCGGGCGATCGTCGAGAAGCTCGGCGAGCGGGTGCGGCAGGCGCGGGAGAACCGCGAGCTGCGGCGGCAACTGGACGAGCGGTTCGGGTACGAGGGGGTGATCGGCAACAGCCCGAAGATGGCCCGGGTGCTGCAACTGTTGAAGGCGTACGCCCCGGCCCCGGCGCCGGTGCTCATCCTGGGCGAGGCCGGCACCGGCAAGGAGCTGGCGGCCAAGGCGCTGCACGTGAACAGCCCGCGGAAGACCAAGCCGTTCGTCGCGCTCAACTGCGCTGCCCTGAACGACAACCTGCTCGACGATGAAATGTTCGGGCACGAGCCGGGGGCGTACACCGGCGGCGACCGGCTGCGGAAGGGGCGGTTCGAGTACGCCAATGGCGGCACCCTGTTCCTGGACGAGATCGGTGACATGCCGCTGTCGCTGCAGGCCAAGCTGCTGCGGGTGCTGGAGAACGGGGAGGTGGTGCGGATCGGAGCGAACGAGCCGATCAAGGTGGACGTGCGCATCCTGACGGCCACCAACAAGGACCTGGAGAAGCTGGCCGAGGAGGGCAAGTTCCGCTGGGACCTGTACCAGCGGCTGAAGGTGGGGGTCATCCGCCTGCCGTCGCTGCGGGACCGCCGGGAGGACATCCCGCTGCTGGTCAACCACTTCATGAAGGACCTGACGGCCAAGTACGCCAAGCGGATCACGTCGCTGAGCGAGCCGGTGTGGCGGGCGTTCGCCGCGTACCACTGGCCGGGGAACGTCCGCGAGCTGCGGAACCTGCTGGAGAGCATGGTGCTGCTGGACACCGACGGCGAACTCGGGGCGGACGACTTCCCCGAGGACGCCGGCCCGGTGCCGGTGGGGGTAGGCAGCGGCCCGCTGGCGCTGCCGGCGTTGCCGGCCGACGCCCCCCGCGGGAACGGGCTGGTGCAGGACTACCTGATCGGCCGCCCGCTGGCGGACGTGGAGCGGTACTACACCGAGCGGGCGCTGGAGCTGACCGGCGGCAACCGCGAGGAGGCGGCGAACATGCTCGGCATCGGCGAACGCACCCTGTACCGCAACCTGCAGAAGTGGAAGAATGAGGACGAGAAGAAGTGACGAACCGGAGGAAGGTCATGCCGGCGCTGATTCCGGGGTTCACCACCCGCATCGAATACCCCAGCTCGGACGGCAAGCCCATGGCCGAAACCGACCCGCACCGCCGCGCGATGATCGACCTGCTCCAGCGGCTCGAAGCGTTCTTCGCCGGCCGGTCGGACGTATACGTCAGTGGGAACATGCTCGTCTACTACGAGGAAGGGAACCCGCAGCGGCACCTGTCGCCGGACGCCTTCGTGGTGTTCGGGGTGCCCAACCACGACCGCGAGACGTTCAAAACGTGGGAGGAGGAGGCGGTGCCGGCGGTGGTATTCGAGATCACGTCGAAGACCACCCGCCGCGAAGACACCGGAACCAAGCGGGCGGTGTACCAGGACGTGTGGGAGGTAGACGAGTACTTCCTGTTCGACCCGCTGGAGGACTACCTCGACCCGTCGCTGCAAGGGTTTCGGCGGGTTCGTGGGGCGTTCCAGCCGATCCGCCCGGCGAAGGATGGATCGCTGGCAAGTCGTCGGCTCGGCCTGAGCCTGAGCCGGGGTGGCGAACGACTGACATTGCGAGACACCGCGACCGGGGCGATGGTATTCACGGAACAGGAAGCCGAGATCGCCCGGCTGAAGGCGGAGATCGACGCGCTACGGAAAAAGAAGTAACCATGCCCCGCATCCGCCAGTTGCCGCCGGACGTGGTCGCCAAGATCGCCGCCGGCGAGGTGGTCGAGCGGCCGGCGTCGGTGGTGAAGGAGTTGGTCGAGAACGCGCTCGACGCCGGGGCCAGCCGCATCGACATCGACCTGGAGCAGGGCGGCACTGAACTCATCCGGGTGGTGGACGACGGCGGCGGCATCCCGGCGGACGAGTTGCCGCTCGCCTTTGCCCCGCACGCCACCAGCAAGCTGGAAGACGCGGACGATCTGTTCGACCTGCTCACGATGGGCTTCCGCGGCGAAGCCCTGGCGTCCATCGCCGGGGTCGCTCAGGTCACGCTGCAATCCCGCCCGCCGGGTCAGCCAACCGGGGCGGAGGTGCGGTGTAACAACTCGACACTGAGCGAGGTGCGGCCGTGGGGCGGGTCGCCGGGCACCCGCATCGAGGTGCGGCACCTGTTCTTCAGCATCCCGGCGCGGAAGGCGTTCCTGAAGAGTGTGGCGACCGAACTCGGGCACGTCACCGAGGTGGTCACCCGACTGGCGCTGGCGAACCCGACCGTCCACTTGGTGCTACGGCACAACGGCAAGCTGGTGTACGAGGTGCCGGCGGCGGCCGGGTTGAAGGACCGCATCGGCCTGTTCTTCGGCGGGGACGTGCAGGACGCGCTGTACGAGTTCGACAGCGGGCCGAACGTGATGCGGGTCCGCGGGTTCGTGGCCGACCCGAAGTGCGACCGCGGCAACCCGAAGCTACAGTACCTGTTCGTGAACGGCCGCTGGTTCCGCGACCGCAGCATCGGCCACGCCCTGCAGGAAGCCTACCGCGGGCTGCTCATGACCGGCCGGTACGCCGTCGGGTTCCTGTTCCTGGACGTGCCGGCGGCGGCGGTGGACGTGAACGTCCACCCGCAGAAGCACGAGGTGCGGTTCCGCGAGCAGTCGTCGGTGTACGCGCTCGTGCGGAGCGCGGTGAAGGCGCGGCTGCTGAAGGAGAACCTCGTCCCGCTGCTGAAGGTGCCGGAGCCAGAAGCGGGCGGAGTACCCAGTACCCAGTACCGAGAACTTCCGCCGCCGCAATGGGATCTGAGCCCGCCGCCGGCCGCGTCGCCGACCCTGTTCAGCCCGCGGAGAGAGATCGCGGAACAGACGCTGGCGCCGTGGGAGAGTGGTGCGGACCTCACCCCCCTATCCCCTCTCCAGGGTGGAGAGGGGGAGAAAGAGGAGCAGTCTGTCTTCGCCGCGACCACCGGGAGCGGTGATAGCACACCCGCTCCCGGTGGTCGCGGCGAAGACACCAACCCGGCACCCGCCGTTGAACACCCCCTCTCCACTTGGGAGAGGGGGCCGGGGGGTGAGGTCTTCCCGAGCATTTCCCTCCCCTCCCTGCCGGCCGGCTCGGCCCTCCAGGTGCACGACTCGTACATCGTGCTGGAAACGCCGGACGGCATGCTCGTCATCGACCAGCACGCGCTGCACGAACGCATCCTGTACGAGCAACTGCGGCGGCGGATCAAGGACGGCAAGCTCGAAGTCCAGCGGTTACTCATCCCCGAGCCGATCGACCTGCCCGCCGAGCACGCCGCGCTGGTGCTCGAAGTGGCCGACGACCTGGCCCGGCTCGGGCTGGAGGTGTCCGACTTCGGCGGCAACACCATCCTGCTCGGCAGCTACCCGACGCTCCTGTCCCGCCGCCCGCCGGCCGTCATCCTGAAGGGGGTGATCGACCACCTGCTGACGAAGGACCGCCCGCCGTCGAAGGAGGTGCTGCTCGACCACCTGCTGGCGACGATGGCGTGCAAGGCGGCGGTGAAGGCCGGCGACCGGCTGACGCAGGAGGAGATTGCCCACCTGCTGGTGCTCCGGCAGATGGCCGACGACTCGCACCACTGCCCGCACGGCCGGCCGACCAGCCTGCTGTTCAGCCGCCAGCAGCTCGACAAGCAGTTCGGCCGGATCTGACCCGGAGCCGCGGCTATGCCGGACCCGTTCGCCGTCATCCCGTCCACCGTGTTCGTCGCCCCGCTGGCGGTGCTGGCCGCCCTGTTCCCGGCCACGTTCGCCGGTCTCGCCAGCGGGTTCAAGCGGTGGCGGGCGTTTCTCATGGTAGTCAGCGTAAACGGTTTACTGGCTGCCACTTACTTCTTCCTCCGCGAGTACGCCCTGCTGCCCGACTCCCCGCTCGCCGGGCCGACGGCGGCGGCCGCGTATCTGCTGGCGGTGGTGGCACTTGGGTTGATTTGGGCCGGGCGACGGTACCGGCTGGCCGCGAAGTTGGACCCGACCGTCACCGACCCGCCGACCCGCCGGGACGTACTGGCCGTCCTCGGGTTCGCCGCCGCGTCGCTGGTGGTCGTGGTGGGGGTCGCCTGGGTCGCCAACTGGGTCACCACTGGTTCGGCGCGCGGGGTGCCATTCGGCGAGTTATTGAAATTGTTGTTCGATTTACCCACCCGCGAACTTACCTCCGCCATCGCCGGGTTGGTCGCCGCCGCCGGCTACCTCGCATACCGCGCCGCCACCCGCCACGCCGACGGCCCAGGCCCGGTGCGGCTGAGCGCCCCCGGCGAGGCGGTCGCGCTAACCGCCATGCTGGTGTTCGGCACGGTCACGGTGGTGAACAGCGTCCCACGCACCGGCGCCGCGACCACCGCCGTCGAGACTTCAAGTGACACCGTGGTGTCATCGCCGCCAATCAAACTCACCGACGCCGCCGTGTGGTTCGAGACGGCCGAGATGACCGAGGCGTTCTCCGCCGTCGCCGTCACCCCGGACCGGGTGCTGCTCGGCGGGATGCGGCGGAAGGGGTTCGAGTCGGCCGGCGTGCTGGTGTGCGTCGACCGGGCCACCGGCAAGCAGGCGTGGGTGTACACCGACGCGGACATGAAGACGGTGTACAGCACCCCGGTGGTGGCCGGCGGGCGGGTGTTCGTCGGCGAGGGGTTGCACACCGACCCGGACTGCCGGCTGCTGTGCCTGGACGCGGCCACCGGCCAGAAATTATGGGAGAAACGCACGACCAGCCACACCGAGGGCTCGCCGGCGGTGGCCGACGGCAAGGTGTACTTCAGCGCCGGCGACGACGGCCTGTACTGCCTGACGACCGACGGCGCGGAGGTGTGGCACTTCCGCGGGCGGGAGCAGGGGCTGCACGTCGATTCGCCGGTGGTGGTGGCGCACGGGCGGGTGTACGCCGGCAGCGGGTACCAGACGCTCGCTGCCT
>CANJKY010000221.1 GCA_947474875.1 Gemmataceae bacterium | reverse complement strand
CCCGCCGCCGGTTGGCGTTTCAGTAGCTCTCTCGGCCGATGTGCCCGTCGTTGCGGACGGCTAGCCGCTGGACGGTGGGGTAGTCGGCCGAGTACCGCAGGCCCCGTACCGACCCGTCGACCATGCACGCCTGGAACTGTCCGGGGTGCGACCCGCCGAACCGCTGCCCGCCGTCCCCGTTCGGCGCCCGGTAGTCGGCAGACGGAGGGTTTCCGATCCAGCGGATCACGTCGTGGTCCCACCCGCTGGTGTACCCCTCGTTGTCGTCGCTCTGATACCGACCGAGGTATTGCAGGTTCAGCCGCTTCTCCCCGAACAGGATGGTGTTCGTGGTGCCGTCGGTGATGTTCAGCAGTGTGATAGTTGCCGGGGCGAATGAGGCCGCGGGCAGCGGGGGGGCGGTCGGGTTCTTCACGATCGCGCCGTTGTCGTTCGACCCGCCGCACCCGGCGTAGTCGGTCGGGGCGTGGGCGTAGGTGCCGGCCGGCCCGTACACCCCGTACCACGACTCGACCGGCGGCAACGCCTGAACCGCCCGGCGGGTCGGGCAGATGAACACCTTCAGCGGGGTGCCGATGACCTGGATCTGGGCGTCGGCGACGGTGGCCGCCCCGCCCCCCCGCCACAGCGGCTCCTGCTCCAGGTACGGCAGGATCTGGAACCCCCACCCGGCCAACTGCTCCTTGCCCACCGCCGGGCTGCCCAGCCCGAAGTACGTCGGCGCGTTCCACCCGTGGTTCCCGCCGTGCGGCAGGAACCCGAGCGAGTCGTGGTGGGTGTGGCAGGCCAGGGCGAGCTGCTTCAGGTTGTTGCCGCACGACATGCGGGCGGCGGCCTCGCGGACCTTCTGCACGGCCGGCAGGAGCAGGCCGATGAGCACAGCGATGATGCCGATCACCACCAGTAGCTCGATCAGGGTGAACGCGGTCCGGCGCATCGTGACACCTGGGCCGGTGGTGGACGAATCCGGCACAAGGACCTCGGGTGGAACTCCCATTCCGATCACAGTATCGCCCGCCGACCTCGTGTGGAATGGTAGACGAACCGCGGGCGGAGATTCCATCACACAGTTTCGGTACGATACCGCCAACCCCTGGCTCCCGGACGCCGCCATGCTCCGCCGCTTCCCCCTGCTCGTGCTGCTCATGACCCCCGCCCTCGCCCCCGCAGCCGATGCGGACCAGCAGCTCGCCGACCTGTTCAAGGATTACCTGGCCGAGGAGTTCCAGCGGCACCCGTCGTTCGCCACCGCCCAGGGCAACCGCGAGCACGACGACCGGCTGGACGACCTCACCCCGTCCGCCCGCAAGAAGGACGTGGCCGAGGCGAAGCGGTGGAAGCAGAAGCTGGAAGCGTTCGACACGGCGAAGCTGACGCCGGCCGGCAAGCTCGACCACCGCATCTGGCTGCACGCGCTCAACTCGCAACTGGAGTTGCAATCCCTCGGCCTGGACCCGTTCACCAACGACCCCCGCGTGTTCGGCACCTATGTGTCGGACGTGGTGTTCAACCAGATCACGCAGTCCACCCTGCCGCGGGAACGCACCGCCGAGAACGTCGCCAAGCGGGTGACGTACATCCCGACCATCGTGGACGCGGCGATGGACAAGACCGACCCGAACCTGCTGAGCAAGTGCCCGAAGGTGCTCACCGAGATCGCCATCAAGCGGAACCTGGGGTCGATCGCGTTCTACGAGAAGGAGATTTTCGAGCTGACGAAGGAGAACCCGGCCACCAGCCCGCTGGCGAAACCGGCGAAGGAGGCGGTGGCGGCGCTCAAGAAGTACCAGACGTTCCTGGAGAAAGACCTGCTACCGCGTTCGACGGGCGACTGGCGGATCGGCAAGGAGGCGTTCGCCAGGAAGCTGACGCTCGAACTCGACGCCGGGTACACAGCGGACGAAGTGATCAAGATGGCCGAGGCGGAAGCGGACCGCGTCGAGCGGGAGATGTACTACGTCGCCAAGCAACTGTGGGCGAAGGTGTTCCCCGGTAAGCCGCTGCCGCCGGACGACGAGGCCGGCCGCCGCGACACCATCGCCAGAGTGCTGGACAAGCTCGGCGACGACCACGGCAAGCCGGAGACCATCGTGACGGACGCCCGGCAGACGGTGGACAAGATCAAGCGGTTCATCAGCGAGAAGAAGATCCTCACGCTGCCCGACCCGGACCGCTGCCGGGTGATCGAGATGCCCGAGTTCCAGCGGGGGTTCAGCGCCGCGTACCTGAACCCAGCCCCGCCGCTCGACCCGAAGGCGGACAGCCTGTACGCCGTCGCCCCGCCGCCATCAGACTGGCCCGAAGCCCGCCGCCTAGCGTTCCAGAAAGAGTACAACCGGGCGATGCTCCAGGTGCTGACCATCCACGAGGCGTACCCCGGCCACTACGTGCAACTGGAGTACGCCAACCGCCACCCGTCGCTGATTCGCAAGGTGTTCTACAGCGGCGTGTACGCCGAGGGGTGGGCGGTGTACACGGAGCAGATGATGCTCGACCAGGGGTACGGGGACGGCGACCTGAGCCTGCGGCTGCACCAGCTCAAGTTTTACCTGCGGGCGGTGGTGAACGCCATCCTCGACCACAAGATGCACTGCACGAACATGACCGACGACGAGGCGATGAAGCTGCTCGTCGGCCGCGGGTTCCAGACGGAGGGCGAGGCGGTGGGCAAGGTGGCGCGGGCGAAGCAGAGCAGTTGCCAGCTCAGCACCTACTTCATCGGGCGGATGGCGTTCTACACCCTGCGGCAGAAGGTGCAGCGGCAGCGGGGCGAGGCGTTCGACCTGGGCAAGTACCACGAGGAGGTGCTCAACCAGGGGTGCATCAGCGTGAAGTACCTGCCGGAGTTGTTCGGGGTGAAGTAGAATGCGACAAGCGAACCCCGTCGGAGGTGTGCCATGCCGGAGATGACGCTCGAAGCCCTCGCCAAGCGGGTGGAGGAACTGGAACGCAAACTGGCCGAACTCTCGAACCCGGCCCCGGTGAAGGACTGGCGGTCGGTGGTCGGCATGTTCGACGACAGCGAATTCATGCAGCAGGTGATCGCGGAAGCGGCGGCCATCCGGGAGGCTTCTCGCCAGGCCGCCAGGGAAGGACGGTTCGAATGATCCTGCTTGACTCCGATCACCTGACTATCCTTCAAGTGCCGAGTAGTGCCAGGAGGCAGCGACTCGTCGCCCGAATGGCGTTGGCTGTCGGAGAAACGATCGGAACCTCGATCGTGGCCGTCGAGGAACAAATGCGGGGGTGGCTTGCATCAATCGCGAAAGAGCGACAAGTACCACGTCAGCCACGGGCCTATCGTGAACTGCAACGCCTCTTCGCCTTCTTCGCCGCGTTCACCATCGTCGAGTTCGACGACCCGGCGGCGGCGAAGTTCGAGGAGTTCCGCCGCGCGAAAGTCCGTATCGGCACTCCCGACTTGAAGATCGCGTCCGTCGCAATTGTGAACGGCGCTCGGTTGCTCACCGCCAACCGTCGTGACTTTGAACAGGTGCCCGGCCTGCGGTTCGAGAACTGGCTGGACTGATCCCTCGCGGTGACATGTTCGGGGTGGGGTGGCTGTTTCTGCGGGGCCGCGCGATGACCGAAACGGACTGGCTGGCCACGACTGATCCGTGCAAGGTCGCCAAGTTCTGCCGCGGGCGAGTGGAACCGCTCCGCTTCCGTTGGCTCGCCCTCGACTGGGTCGGCCGCATCCGGCAATTCATCCCGGAGGAAGATGACCGCCGCTATTTCGACGCCTTCGCCGCGTGGATGGCCGGCACGGGCGAACACCCCGATCAGGTCTGTCCGGGACCGCATTACCATGCCCTCGTCATCTGGGTCCATTACGTTGAAAGCGCAATCGTATCTGTCGAGTGGCTCCGGCGGAATGACCCGATGACGGCATCCGCATGGGCCGCGGAGTCGCTGGCCGAGTACCGACCGCGGGGTGAGGGCGAGTCAATCGACGCCACCAAGACACACCGCCCGCGGTCGGCCAAGAAATTGGCCATTCTGAAAGCCGAACAGGACGAACGTCAACGGCGAGAACGGATGGCGTGGGAAGAACGTCACGACCGTGTTCGCCGTGAGTTCTGTGAGCAGTTCCGCTGTGTGTCCGGCGACCCTTTCCGCCCGGTCGCGTTTGACCCCCGGTGGCTCTCGGAAACCGCCGTCGCCCTCGCCACTGGCATCTACGCCGAGCGTGCGTTCGACCGGATGCCGATCCTGGCCGACGCCCTGGAAGAAGCGGGGTGCGATGACGCGGACGTGTTGTCCCACTGCCGCGGACCCGGCCCGCACGTCCGCGGGTGCTGGGTCGTTGATCGGGTGCTAGGCAAGGAGTGAAGTTGGCTGGCAGGCAGTCTCCCGGCGCGAGCCGCGTGCCAGATCAGGTCCGGTTTGCTACCTTGGCACGTCGGTTGCTTGGTTTCCTGACACCACTGACGGGTACGACCCGGACAGCGGTGCCCCGAACACTCCGAGGAGACCGATCATGGCCGATACCATCAAGGGCAAGATCGAGGAAGCCGGCGAGGCGGTGAAGGACGCGGCGAAGAAGGCCGGGGAAAAGGTGCAACAGGGGGCCGAGGCGGTGGCCGACAAGGCGGCGGACGCCGCTCACGCGGCCGGGCAGGCGGCGAAGGACGCCGGGCAGAAGCTGAAGGACAAGAGCGGGGCGTGATCGCTGCCCGCGTCAAGCAAAAGGGGTCACCGCCTGTAAGCGGTGACCCCTTTTGCTTGACGCGGGTCGTCCGGCGAAACAAAAAGGAGCGGCTACGGCTGCATGCCGGACTGATCGTCGGCTTGAGTTTCCCGGCGGCCGCCCCTCTCAATTGATAGTCCGCCCGGCAACGACTTGCCCGCGGAAGGAGCGGAACAGGGTTACTCCCGACATTCCCGCTACCGGCCTGCTCACTTTCCCTTCTCCCGCTCGAACTCGTCCACCATGTTCTCTTTCCGGGCGACCTGCCGAATGTGCAGGGCGGTGTCCGTCAGCTTCACGACGAGGATGTCGTCCGGCTTGTCTTCGTGGCCGTTCAGTTTGAGTGTGACCAGCGGTCCCTTCACCGTGTACGTGCCCTTCATCTCAATCTTCGATTTCTTGTCCACAATCGCCATCAACACCTTGCCGTCCTGGGTGAATTCGAGCGTGGCGGACTCGCCCGCTTTCGGCACCTCGCCGAGTATCTTGGTGCCGTTCCACTTGCCGACCAACTTGGCCGAGTCCACGTCGGCGGGCTTTTCCTTCTTGTCGTCGGCGGACAGCGCGAACGGGAGGGCCAGAGCGGCGAACACGAGCAGGGTGCGCATGGCTGTTCTCCGTGGGTGGCATATGCCCGGTCAAACGAACCCTACCAACGACACAACGGGCCGGGAGCAGTGCCCGACCCGCCGGTGCTTCATCAAAGCTACATCACGCTCGCATGGCGCGGCCGATCAGCCAGCCCAGCCCCAGCCCGACCATCACCGACGTGATCGGGTACTGGCGGACCATCGACGCCGTCCGGTGGACGCAGGGCTCGACCGCATGGGCCGTGGCATCGTAGGCCTGGTGGACCCCCTTCGCCGTGGCGTCGTAGGCCTGATGCACGCCGCGGTTGGTGGCGGCGTAGGCATCTTCCGCCCAGTGCTGCACTTTGTCCCCAGCCTGTTGAACCGCCTTCTTGCCCTGATCGGCCCAATCGCCGACCGTTTCGGCTGCCCGGTGAAGCATGTCCGACCCACCTTCCGCCACCTTATCCGCCGCTCTCTCCCCTGTGTTCGCGGCGTGCCGAACCATCCGATCAACTTTGTTCTGGGTTTGAGGATTCATGAATTGCCCTCCGAATTTCGGCCGTCGGTTCATCCGCCGGCCGGTCCTTGATATGCTGCATCCGCCGTGCCAGAAATTCCGATCCGGTGAGGTGGCGGGCGTCCCGATGAAAGTCGATCTCCGAGCGGTTGGTCGGCACGCCGCCGGCATGGCCTGGGTGGCGGTGAAGGCGTTCGCCGGCACCCTCGGTCTGCTCACCCTGGCCGGGTGTGTGCTGGCCGGCGTGTCGTACTACTTCCTGCGGGACAACCCGGTGTACGCCGCCATCGGGGCGGCCGTTGCCGTGGTGGAAGGGTGCGTCACCGGCGTCGTGTTCGGCGGCAAGCGGGCGATGGCGACGGGCCTCGCGCACGGGCTGGGCCGGCTGCGGCTCGGCCGGTCGCTCATCCAGATGGTGTTCGATCGCCTCCTGATGATCAGTGAGACGGAGGCGCAAGGCGCGATAGGGGAACGCGGCGGGCGGATCGCGCGGACGGCGGAGCGGGTGCCGCTCGCCCAGGCGGACGAGATGCTGCGCACCGCCGTCCTCGGGGTGACGGGCGAGACGGGGCAGGGCGGGTGGCTGCGGCGAACGATCCAGGCGAAACTGCTGGGATTGGTGCAGAAGTACACGCTAGCCCGGTTCCGCGAGGAGGGTGCGGCCCACGGCGGTGTGGATCTGCTCAAGGTGCGGACCAAACTGGAAGACACGATCGATGACGCGGTGGTCGGGAAGGTGCGGGGCGGGCTGAGGGTGTGGACGATCCTGGTGATCGTCGGCCTGCCGCTGGT
>CANJKY010000220.1 GCA_947474875.1 Gemmataceae bacterium | reverse complement strand
TGCCCCGCTCCCTGGCGGTCGCGGCTCGTTCCGGTCACCACCGGAAGGCGTACATGGCGAAGAAGGTGCTGGCGTCGGACGTGCCCACCTGCCCGGCCGGGGCGGTGTTCCGCAGGAACGACCCGGCGAACAGGTACGAGTACCCGACCATCAGGTTCGCCCGCTTGGTCAGGTGGATGTTGGCGATGGCGTCCACCTCGTTCCCCACGTCCCGCCCGGACAGCCCGGTCGGGTCGAACCGGCTGACGTTCCCGGCCGGGTTGTACAGGGCGTCGGTGGCGTTCGCCAGCCAGAACCGGTGGTACTGGAAGTTCAGCGTCAGCCACTTCGCCGGGTACAGGTACGCGTGGGTGTTCAGGTCAACGACGTTCTGCCGGCCGACCAGGTCCGCCCACCCCATGTAGTAGTGGCCGAACGCGAACAACTGATTGAACGTATGCACCGTCCCGCCCCGCGGGTTGTTGTCCCCGCTGGCGTAGTCGATGTACTGCCACACGGTCGGCGTCCACGGCGCCCGCTGGAAGGTGCGGCCGACGCCGGCGGTAGCCATACCGGCGACCACGTCCGCCCCGGCCTGCCGGCCGAGTTGCAGGGCCGCCTCCCCGTCCCACAGCCAGCCGTCGTTGTCCCCGGCGAACCGCCCGCCGAGGGTGTTCAGGGCGAAGTTCCCCCGCTGGATCCCCCGCTGCACCACCGTGTTGTCGTTCACGTACACCAGGTCGTAGAAGTCCACCGTGGTGCCCGGCTTCGGCCGGTACGTCAGCCACCCGCCGGCGAAGTGCTGCTGCACGTCCGCCCAGTCCAGCTTCTGGCTGTTCGGGATGACCGGCTGCAGCCAGAAGGCGGTGGCGTCCCACTTCTCGCCGGTGCGGAGCACGCTCACCCCCTGGAACGTGCGGCGGGTGTTCGCCCACTCGAGCGGGGACACCAGCCGCTGCGACCCGAGCAGCAGTTCCTGCCGCCCGGCCCGGGCGTACACCCCCTTCCCCGCGTAGTCGAACAGCTTCAGGTCGACGAACAGGTTGAGGAAGTCCGGCCCGGTGCGGTCGATGGGCAGCGGGGCCAGGTCCTGCCACTGGGTGTACGAGTAGATGCCCTCGACGTAGACCCGCGCCCGGTCCTGGTACCACAGGTCGGCGTACAGACGGGAGCGGGCCAGGTAGTAGTTGTTGTCCACCGCCCCGAGCCGGCTGTTGTACTCGTTGTGCAGCCGCGACCACCCGCCGCCGCCGACGGACAGCAGGAAGTCGTCGCCCAGGTGCATCCGCTTGAGCGAGTCGAGCCGGTCGGGTGGGGCGTCCGACGGGTTGTCCAGGTAGGCGAAGCTGGTGTCGAAGAACGACTGCGGCATGAGGGCGGACCGCGGGTACGGGTACGCCGGCGGCCCCTGCCGGCAGTTCCCGCGGACGGCGTCCAGGAGCGAGTAGTACCCCGGGCCGGTGGGCGGCACCGGGAACATGCCCAGTCGCGGGTACGGGCGGACCACCGGCACGTTCTTGAAGTCGAACCCGCCGCCCCCGGCGTCACACCCGGTCAGGGTGTCGCACGGGGCGGCCGCGGGCGGCAGGGCTGCCGGCAGGGCCGGGACCGGTGCCGCGGGGACGGCCGCGGTGGGCGGGGCTTGTGCGGCCGGGTTGTACGGGACGACCGGGGCCGGGGGTTGGGCGAACGCCGGACCGGCGGTCAGGGCCGCGGCCACGGTCGCCCAGCGGAGTCGGGAGGATCGGAACATGGCGGAGCATCCGTGCGAACGGACCGCGATCGGCCCGTGGCTTGCCGGGATTAGTCGGGACGAGTCTACCCACCGGGGCAGACGACGCGGTTGTTCGGATCGGACGCGACCAGCCGGCTGGAGCAAATGGATTGACCGTCCGGCCGAGTCGGGTTGATCCACGCCCGTCACATCCGCTACAACAGGGGAGGGCCGAAAGGTCGGCCGTCCGAGAAAAGTGGCGGAGGTGGGAAAACGGACTGGATTCCGCCGAACGGCCCGCTATGATACCCGTGATAAATGACCGTTATGCGGTCTGACAAAAGCTATCGGTTCCCCTTCGCCGCCTCATCCGGCCAGATAACGCCTGACCCTATCGCAGTGTCTCGTTGTCACCCCGGCTGATCGGCGACGCTTCTCGACCTCCTCCCGCCGCACCCTGATCTACTCCGTGTCGCGTTCCGAGACTTCCGTTCTCAGAACCGGCCCGGCGGACGAAACCCAGGGGCGGGCAAGCGGGTTGGTCCGAACCGATCTTCCGTGAACGACTGTTAACTGCCGGGGTCGAGTGGCCCCGGTGAACCTGTTCGCGGTTCCGCCGTCGGGCACGTCCGCCCGCGGCGATCCGTCACACCTGTGCTGAGAGTCCTGCACTTCTTCGAGGAATCAGTTATGCCCGACGCCAAGAGCGTCGAAGGGGCCGCCCCCAAGCCCCTCATCCGCAAGCGCATCGTCAAGAAGCCGGCCGAGCCGGCCGCACCTCCCGCCGAGGCGGCTCCGACCCCCGCCCCTGCGCCCGCCCCCGTGCGGGCCGAAGCCCCGCCGCCGACCCCGGCCGCCGACCGCGAGCCGCCGCCGGCCCGTGAAGCCCGCGACGAGCGGCCGGCCGAGCGGCCGCCGATGCCCACCCCCGGCCCGCGGGGCGACCGCGGCGAGTACCGCGGCGAGCAGCGGGAACACCGGGACGACCGGCCGCCGCGGGGTGACTTCCGCGACCGCGGCCCGGACCGCGACTACCGCGGGCGGATGGAGGTGCCCCAGTCCCGCCCGGCCGCCCCCGGCCAGACCATCCACCGGCTGGACGACCTGTACCGCATGCCCATGCCCGAGCTGTTCCAGAAGGCCGAGCAGTACGGGCTGCGGGAGAGCAGCGGGCTGAACCGGGCGCAGCTGATCGTCGGCGTCGTCCGCCGGCAGATCGAGCGGGGCGAGGTGGTGTACGGCAGCGGCACCCTCGAAGTGCTGCCGGACAACTACGGGTTCCTCCGCAGCGCCGCCCACAACTACCTGGCCAGCCCGGAAGACATCTACGTCTCGCCGAGCCAGATCCGCCGCATGAGCCTCCGCACCGGCTACCTGGTGGAGGGGCCGATCCGCCTGCCGATCGAGAACCAGGACAACTTCGCCCTGATGCAGATCGCGCTGGTGAACGGCAAGCCGGCGGACGAGACGGTGAACGTCACCAGTTTCGGCGACCTCACCCCGCTGCACCCGAACAGCCGGCTGCGGCTGGAGACCACGCCGGACGAGCTGTCCATGCGGATCGTCGATCTGGTGACCCCGATCGGCAAAGGCCAGCGGGGGCTGATCGTCGCCCCGCCCCGCACCGGGAAGACCATCCTGCTGTCGAAGATGGCGAACAGCATCCTGAAGAACCACCCGGACGCCTACGTGTTCGTGCTGCTGGTGGACGAGCGGCCGGAGGAGGTGACGGAGATGCAGCGGCTGGTGCAGAGCACCAACGCCGAGGTGGTGGCCAGCACGTTCGACGAGCCGAGCGAGGAGCACATCCACGTCGCCGACATCGTACTGGAGAAGGCGAAGCGGATGGTGGAGCTGAAGAAGGACGTGATCATCCTGCTGGACAGCATCACCCGGCTGGCGCGGGCGCACAACACCGAGGCGCCCGGCGGCGGCAAGCTGCTGTCCGGCGGCCTGGACAGCAACGCCATGCAGAAGCCGAAGCAGTTCTTCGGCGCCGCCCGGAACGTCGAAGAGGGCGGGTCGCTCACCATCCTGGCCACCGCGCTCATCGACACCGGCAGCCGCATGGACGACGTGATCTTCGAAGTGTTCAAGGGCACCGGCAACATGGAGTTGCACCTGGACCGCCGGCTGGTGGAGAAGCGGGTGTACCCGGCCATCGACGTGAACCGGTCCGGCACCCGGAAGGAAGACCTGCTCATGCACCCGGACGAGCTGGCGAAGGTGGCCATCCTGCGGCGGGTGCTGGCCGACATGCACCCGGTGGAGGCGATGGAACTGCTGGTCAACCGGGCGAAGAAGACGAAGAGCAACGCCGAGTTCCTGATGACCATGAACCTGAGCTGAGTTCGCCCGCGGGGGCGTTGTTTTAGCCGCGACCCGCAGGGAGCGCGCCGGTAGGCGGCGCGTTCCCTGCGGGTCGCGGCTAAACTCGTTTCCGGGGGTCGCTCTGGTGTCGCTCAGCCGCCGACGGTACGCTGATTCGTGGAGGTGTCCAGATGGCCGACGTACTCGATCACCCGCCTCACGCGATGGACCGGCAGCCCGTCCGCTGGACGGTCACGCAGTTCCACAACATGTGCGAACACGGCCTGTTCCGCGATCAGAAGATGATGCTTATCCACGGCCGCATCCTGGAGAAGTATCCCGAGCAGCGGGTCGTCCGCTGGACCCGCGAGCAGTACCGCAAACTGGCGGCCCTTGGCTTCCTGAAGGGTCTCCGGACCGAACTCATCTATGGGGAGATTTACCAGATGAGTCCGATGGGCTGGCCGCATGTGATCGGGTGCAATAAGACGGCGGACGTGCTGCGAGGGGTTTTCCGGGGTATCGGGTGGATCAACCCCGAACACCCGTTCGCGGCGGACGAGTCTGACCCGGAGCCGGACGTGTCCGTCATCCCCGGGCGGATGGAAGACTACACCGACCACCCGACACAAGCCCTTCTGGTTGTTGAGGTGTCGGACACGACGCTGACTCAGGACACCACCACGAAGGCCGAACTGTACGCCACCGCGGGCATTCCCGATTACTGGGTGCTTGACGTGGACGGCCGCCGACTGCTGGTGTTCCGCGACCCGGTACCGCTTCCGCAGGGGTTGGGCGGCACCGCCTACCGCACCCACCTGACGATCGACGCCGCTGGATCCGTGTCCCCGCTCGCCGCCCCCACCGCCACCGTGCGGGTGGCGGACCTGCTGCCGTGACCGAAGACTGCTGGCGTACCAGCACCGACGGCCGTCTCCTCTTCCAGTGGCTGGCCCGGCCCGAAGGGGATCGTAAGTCGCTGTTGTGGTTCGCCGCCTGCGGGCGGAGCATCTGGCCGTTACTTCCGGGTGAACACAGCCGGCAGGCTGTCGAATGGCTGGAACGGCATGTCGAGGGCGCAGTTAACAGCGTTGCTCGAAATCTGGCGTGGCTTGCCGAGGCGGATGTCTTCAATTTCGACTTCATGGAAGAAACGCGGGACGAATTCCCTGCCAAGTACGAACAGACCGTCGGCTGGATCCGGGCGGCTGATGACATGGCGCTGGAACAACTCCAATCACTCGCCGGTTGGAGCGGCTGTGGGGACCGGTTCGATAGTCGGACCGTACTGCGGGAGGCAGCAGATTTCGCGGAAAGCTGCGTGGGCGGACTCAGGGGGAGCAAGGACGACTTCTGGGGTTGGAGAGTTTCCGATCCGATAGCCCGCTTCCTGAACCCGCACCTCCTTCGCGACATCTTCGGCAATCCGTTCCGGCCGGTCGCGTTCGCTCAGGCGTGGCGGTCGGAGACCGCCGTCGCGATGGCGACCGGCATCTACGCCGAGCGGGCGTTCGACCGCCTGCCCATCCTGGCGGACGCGCTCGAAGAGGCCGGGTGCGACCACCCGGATGTGCTTTCGCACTGCCGCGGTCCCGGCCCGCACGCTCGCGGCTGCTGGCTGGTCGATCTGGTGCTGGGCAAGTCTTGAGTGTTCTGCTCGCTCCGCGAGCGGGTTCACGAAGACCGCTCGCGGAGCGAGCAGAACACGTGGCGATCCCACCCCCGCCGCGTACCCTCACCTCATGCCGATCGAAGTCAGCCTGGCCGTGCTGCTCGCCGCCGCCGCCGCCGCGTGTGCCGTGCCCGGCGTGTTCCTGGTGCTGCGGCGGCTGGCCCTGGTGTCCGACGCCATCTCGCATGTGCTGCTGTTCGGCATCGTCGCCGCATTCCTGTTCACCCGCGACCTGTCGTCGCCGTGGCTGTTCGTCGGGGCGGCGGCCAGCGGGGTGCTGACGGTGGCGCTGGTGGAAATGCTCCAGCGGACGCGACTGGTGCGGGAGGACGCGGCCATCGGGCTGGTGTTCCCCGCCCTGTTCAGCCTGGGGGCCATCCTGCTGCGGCTGTACGTCCCGCCCGGCGTCCACCTGGACGTGGACCAGGTGCTGCTCGGCACGCCGGAGATCGCCACGCTGAACACGCTGACCGTGGGCGGGTTCGCGGTGCCCGCCGGGACGGTGGTGCTGGCCGGGCTGTTTGTGCTGAACGCCGGGCTGGTGGCGGTCTTCTACAAGGAGTTGAAGCTGGGCACGTTCGACGCCGGGCTGTCGGCGGTGTTCGGGTTCGCCCCGGCGGTGCTGCACTACGGGCTGATGACGGCGGTCAGCCTGACGGCGGTGGCGGCGTTCGACGCCGTCGGCCCGGTGCTGGTGGTGGCGCTGTTCGTCGTCCCGCCGGCGGCGGCGTACCTGCTCACCGACCGGCTGTCGGTCATGCTCGCGCTGTCGGTCGGGATCGGGGTAGTCGGGGCGATCCTCGGCGTGTGGATCGCGGTGTGGCTGGACGCGAACGTGGCCGGCACGGTGGCGACGGCGCTGGGCGTGCTGTTCGCGGCGGCGTTCGTGTTCGCCCCGCGGCGGGGG
>CANJKY010000219.1 GCA_947474875.1 Gemmataceae bacterium | reverse complement strand
TCGCGGCGAAGAATTCCTTACCGCCGCACCATCCGCCGGCCCTTCTTCGGCCACAGGATCCGCCACACCGACTTGCGGCTGCCCGGCTTGGCCTTCGGCGCCGGGGCGACGTGGATGTCGCGGGCCAGCCCGACCCACGCCATCAGCCGGATCAGGTAGTACGTCGGGTCGAACTCCCACCACCGCAGCCCGTGCCGGGCCGACCGCTGGTGGGCGTGGTGGTTGTTGTGCCACCCCTCGCCGAACGACAGGGCGGCCACCCACCACAGGTTCTTCGAGTCGTCGGTGGTCTTGAAGTTCTTGTACCCCCACACGTGGGTGGCGGAGTTCACCAGCCAGGTGACGTGGTACACCCACACGGTGCGGACGAACACGCCCCACAGCACCAGGCTCAGGCCGAACGTCAGCCCGTCGACCGCGAAGCCGACGCCGAACAGGGTGGCGGCCAGCAGCAGCGGGAACGCCCAGTGGTACCGCTGCATGAACACCAGCACCGGGTCACGGACCAGATCCTTGACGTTGTAGAACCCCTGGTCGGGCCGCAGGCTGATCGGGTCTTCGCGGTACAGCCAGCCGAAGTGCGACCACCAGAACCCGTGCCGCGGCGAGTGCGGGTCGTCCAGCTCGTCCGAGTGGGTGTGGTGGCGGCGGTGGTTGGCCGCCCACTGGAGCGGGCCGCTCTCGTTCGCCAGCACCCCGCACACCGCCCAGAAGTACTCCGCCCACTTGGCGGTGTGGAAGCTGCGGTGCGTCAGCAGCCGGTGGTACCCGAGGGTGATGCCCAGCCCGGTGAGCACGTACAGGACGAGGAACGCGATCAGCCCGGACCAGGAGAAGAAGAACGGGGCGGCCACCGCCCCGAGGTGCATGACCGTGATCCACACCGCCGGCCCCCACGCGATCTTCCACTCCCGCGCCTTCGGGGCCACCACCCCGCCGATCTCACCTGCCATCGTGTTCGTTCCTTCCAGCGCAGCCCACCCGAACCGGGAAGTATCGCGGACGGTGAGCGGCTCACCTGCGCGAGGCAACTTGTGCGGTTCCGCGAATCTGCTGTGCGAGTCGACCGGGGGGAACACGCCGCCGGGTGGTCGGGCCGGGGGCGAGCGGCGTAGGGGTAGTCACGCCAACCGCGATATTTTGCCATCCGAGCCTGCCGAGATCAACCGCGCAAACGAAGTTTCTCGCGCGCGAGCAACACGGACCGATCCGGACCCAGGATAATAGGACGGCAAACGTCCTGCCGCTCGCCAGCCGTCGGCGGAATTTTTCTCGGCCCTCACTCCACGTCCCAGAACACCACCTGCCCCTTCTCCCCGCCGGCGGCGGCGGTCAGCCCGTCCGGGGTGAAGTGGACGCCGCCGATCCGCTTCATCTTCTTCAGCTTGACGACGCGCATCGGGAGTGGTCCGCTCGCTCCGCGAGCGGCCTTCCGAAAACCCGCTCGCGGAGCGAGCGGAACACTTTAAGCCAGTTGCGCCCGCAGCATCTTGTAGTCCGTCTTGCCGGTGCCGAGCACCGGGATCGTGTCCACCTTCCGCACCTCGTCCAGTCGCATCACCCCGCGGAACCCCTCCTGTTGCAAGACGGCGTTCGCCTCCTTGAGGGTGATGTCCTCGGTGGTGAACAGCACCACCCGCCGGCCGTCCGGCGTCTCAACCCCCTCGACCGCCACCCGCGGCCCCTGGTCGGTGGGCGGGAAGCGGGAGGCGAACGGCTCCTCCAGCGCGGGCAGGGAGATCATCTCCCCGCCGGCCTTCAGGAACCGCTTCAGCCGGCCGTGCAGCATCACGTACCCGTCCTCGTCGATCAGCCCGAGGTCGCCGGTGATGTACCACCGCTTGCCATCCCCGTTGGTGAACGGCGGCGGGCCGTCGTGCCCGAGGTAGCCGGGGAACACGCTCGGCCCGCTCACCTCGAGCATGCCCATCTGCCCCTGCGGCAGCGGCCGGTTCGTCTCCAGATCGACCACCCGCACCTCGGTGCCGAGCATCGGCTTGCCGACGCTGCCGATCTTCACCCGGGCGGGCGGGTTGAACCCGACGATGGGGGCGCACTCGGTGATCCCGTACCCCTCCACGATGGCCGCGTTCGGGGCCAACTGCCTCACCCGCTCGTATGTGGCCGGCGGGCACTTCTCCGCCCCGAGCACGATGATGCGGAGCGAGTCCAGGTCGCCCGGCTTGGCCCGCTCCAGGATGAACCCGAGGAAGGTGGGGGTGCCGGCGGTGATCGTCGGCTTGTACGCGGCGATCTTCCGCACCAGGGCGGCGGCGTCGGTCGGGTCCGGGTGGTGCAGCGTCTTGATGCCGCAGAACAGCGGGAACAGGGCGGTGACGGTGTGCCCGAAGCTGTGGAACAGGGGGAGGAAGCCGAACAGGGCGTCGGCCCGGGACAGCCCGAGTTCGGGGATGGTGCCGGTCATGTTGGCCAGCACGTTGGCGTGCGTCAGCGGCACCGCCTTCGGCGCCTTCTCGCTCCCGCTGGTGAACAGCACCACGGCCGGCTTGTCCGGGTCGGTGACGGCGTGCTTCAGCGCCGCCTCCTTCGCCCACCCGGGGAACCAGCGGGCGTGCAGCAGCGCCTTCAGCCCCTCCAGCTTGCCGATCGTCTTGCGGACCTCCTCCAGGTACACGAACTCCACGCCGGGCACGGTCAGGTGCGTGCGGTCGATGAACGTCTTGGAGGTGACCACCCGCTTCAGCCCGGTCAGCTTGACGGCGTGCTCCAGGTTGGCCGGGCCGGTCGTCCAGTTCAGGATGATCGGCAGCTTGCCGGCCAGGTGCAGGGCGAGCAGGGCGGTGTCCCCGGCCACGCTCGCCGGTAGCATCAGCCCGACGTTCGGCTCGGGGAACTGGCGGAACCGCCCGCCCAGCAGTCGGGCGCCGAGCAGCAACCGTTCGTAGGTGACCACCCCGGCGAGGTCGTCCGCCGCCGCCACGTCCTTCAGGTGCTTGAAGGCGCGATGCACGAACGCCGCCGGCACGGTGTCGCCGAGCACCGCCGGCGGGTCGGTGTCGGAGGGCGGGCGGAACCACTCCGGCGGCGGCGGCTTCACCACCCCCTTCTTGGCCAGCCCCTCGGCCAGCGCCCACAACTGGCCTACGCTCTCCGGCACGGCGTCGCCGGTGAACCCGAACCGCTGCTCCACCGCCAGCGTCACCTCCATCCCGTCCAGGCTGTCCAGCCCGAGTTCGGTGATCTTCACCTCCGGCCGGTTCTCGGCGTCGGTGAGCGGCCGCTTCAGCCGGTCGGCCAGGATGTCCGCGACGGCCTGTTTGGTGGCCGGCTTGACGGCGGACAGGTCGAACTCCGGCCCGCGGGCCGGCGGCGGGTACGTCTTGTCGCGGGGGCCGAACAGCAGGTGGTACGGGACGTACTTGGGCGTCTCGCCCGGCCACGGCCCTTCGCCCTCGGGCGGCAGGTCCGCGTTGTACCACCCCTCCATCCACTTGTTGATCCCCTCGCGGGTCGGCTCCGGCCGGTCGCCGGCGGTGAACGCCTCCAGCGTCATGGTCATCCGCCGGCGGGGGAGGAAGAACATCAGGCTGCCCAGCGCGGTGAGGATGGCGCCGCCCAGCAGCGGGACGATCTTACCGGGGTCGCCGGCCGCCCACCCGAACCGGCTGCCCCACAGCCCGCGGGTGCGGACCAGCACCACCGTCACCTGGGGGAACGCGGACAGGATGTCGGCCACCGCGCGGGTGCCGCCCAGCCGCTCCCGCCCGTCTCGGCTCAGGTGGCCGCTCGGCCACAGCACCACGTTGTCCCCCCGCTGCAGCGCGTCGATCACCGCCGCCACCGCCAGCTGCGCCCGCTTGTGCGCCTCCGCGCTCGCCCGCTCCATGTCCGGCACCGGGATGGTCCGTAACAGCCAGGCGAACGGGCCGAGCACCACGTTCTGGAAGTTCGCCTCGTTCGCCACCGGGCTGAACCGGAACACGTTCCACAGGCGGGCCAGCACGTTCGGCGGGTCGGAGAACCCCGGGTGGTTGGGCAGCACCAGGTACGGGCCGGGCTTGCGGAACACCTCCTCGGTGCCCTTCACCGTCACCCAGTACCGCAGCGACATGACGAACCGGCCGACCAGCCAGACCAGCCAGCGAACAGGTTGGAGGAGCATCGGCGGGGGACTCCGAATGTGGCGGGGGATAAAGTATGGAAGCCGCACCCCGGAGCCTGACATGACGGTGAACGTTCGCGTGGTCGAGTCCGCCCCGTTCGCGGAGAACTCGTACGTGGTGTGGGCGGACGGCCGTCCGGAGGCGTTCGTCATCGACCCCGGATTCGACCCGGACGCCATCGTCGAGGTACTGAACGAGCAGAAGTTGACGCTGGCGGCCATCGTCTGCACGCACGGGCACGTCGATCACATCGCCGGCAACGCGGACCTGAAGCAGGCATACCCGGACGCGGCGATCGTCATCGGCCGCGGGGACGCGGTCATGCTCACCGACGCCCGCGCCAACCTGAGCGGGAGTTGGGGGTTCAACATCGTCAGCCCGCCGGCCGACCGGCTGGTGGACGACGGCGAGCGGCTGACGGTCGCCGGCATCGAACTGGAGGTGCGGGCGATCCCCGGCCACTCGCCGGGGCACGTGGTCTTCGTGATCCACGCGTCGGACCCGCCGCTGGTGCTCGGCGGGGACGTGCTGTTCGCCGGCAGCGTCGGCCGCACCGACTTCCCCGGCGGCAGCTTCCCGCAACTGAAGGCGGGCATCGAGGCGAAGCTGTGGCCGCTGCCGGACGACACGAAGGTGTTCCCCGGCCACGGGCCGGTGACGACGGTCGGCGAGGAGAAGCGGACGAACCCGTTCGTCGGGGCGGGGGCGTAAACGCAAACCGGCCCGCGGGGGGCGGGTGCCCCCGGCCGGCCGGGTCGAAACTCCCCATTCAAATTTGTGGGGTTAGTCTTCGTCCCGCTTCTTCATCCGCATGAACACCATCACCCCGATCAGCCCGAGGAACACGAGGATGAGCGGGATCAGGACATACGGCTCGCTCATGGCGTCGCCGGCCTTTTGCAGGAAGTCAGCCCACAACATGACGGGTGTTCCTTTCGGGTGAGTGCGTGGGGGGCGAACGCCGGACACCGACGCCGCAGTGCCGCTCCACGGATGAGACCGTGATCGGGCGGAGGACCGATCGCGGCGTAGTTGTACTTTGCCGCCGGAACCCGATCAAGAGCCTGCCGAAAAAAACTGTCGGGCGGGCTGTGCGGCGCAACCGTATGTCCGGCGGCGGATTTGTGAGAATTCCGCTTCTCATACTCACCATCCGTATGTTACCTTCGGCCGTTTCGTTTCTCAGTCCGCCTCGGGGCCACCTCTCCCACCGCCCCGGGGCCGCGGAGGTGTACGGACCCATCATGACCGGACGCGAGCTGGCGGAGAGCGGTGCCCTACTCTACACGGACACGATCGGCAAAGACGCCTGCGGCATCGGCGGCGTCGCCTCCAAACACGGCGCTCCCGCCCACGAGGTGCTGAAGAAGGCCCTGCTCGCGCTGGTGGCGATGGAGCACCGCGGCGGGGTGTGCGGGCACGCCGGGGACGGCGCCGGCGTCACCTTCACCCTGCCGCAGGAGTTCCTCAAAGAGGAGGCGAAGCGGCTGAAGCTGGACGGCAGCCGCGACCTGCGGCCGGACACCCGCGTCGGCGCCGGGGTGGTGTTCGTGCTGGACCCGGACGCCGGCCGCGCCGCCCACGCCCGAAAGCTCATCTTCGACGCCCTGAGTGGCGGGCCGGTGAAGCCGCTCGGGTTCCGCCCGGTGCCGACGAACGACGACGCCCTGCCGCCGCTGGCGAAGCAGTCCCGCCCGGTGGCCATCGAGCAAATCCTGTTCGCCGTGTCCGGCGACGAAGCGATGGCCGACCGCTGGCTGTACCGCCGGCGGCTGGAGTTGCGCCGCCAGTTCGCCCAGGCCGAACTGGACGTATACCTGCCGAGCCTGTCCGCCCGGCTGATCAGCTACAAGGGGCTGCTCACCTCCCCGCAACTGGTGGACTTCTACCCCGACCTGACCAACCCGGCGGTCGAGGCCGGCGTCGCCACCTTCCACCGCCGGTACAGCACCAACACCCTGCCGAACTGGAAGCTGGCCCAGCCGTTCCGGTACGTGTGCCACAACGGCGAGATCAACACCGTCCGCACCAACCGGAACGCGGTGGCGGCGTTCAGCCGCGGCCTCACCCCGCCGCTGCCCGGCGGCGACCTGCTCACCCCGCGGATGAGCGACAGCGGCAGCCTGGACGAGTGGCTGGAGTACCTGACGCTCGAACAGGGCTGGTCCCTCGAGCGTGCCCTGCGGCTGAGCCTCCCGCCGGTGTGGGACACGGAAGAGGACGTGTGGGGGAGCGAGGCGTTCCAACTGTTCACCTACTGCCGCCGCACCTACGGCAGCCTGTGCGCGTGGGACGGGCCGGCCGGGGTCATCGGCACCGACGGCCGCACCCTGGTCGGCCTCGTGGACCGCATGGGCCTCCGCCCCGTGCGCTGGTGCTCGGACAAGCGCGGCTGGCTGTACATCGGCAGCGAGTCGGGCGTGTTCGGCCTCGACCCGACGACCATCGTAGCCAGCGGC
>CANJKY010000218.1 GCA_947474875.1 Gemmataceae bacterium | reverse complement strand
TCAGCTTGAACTGGATGACCACGATCAGGATGCCGGGCAGGATGCCGACCAGGAACATCAGCCGCCACGGGGTGAGGTCGAACCCGAGCAGCGTCCGCCCGTCGAACGCCCCCTGCTCGCGGAGCGAGCCGAAGTACATGGACAGCAGGGCGGCGGTGCAGTTGCCGAGCACGCTGGACGCCTGGAACAGGCCGAGGGCGAACGGCCGGGCGGTGGTCGGCACCGTCTCGGCCAGCAGGGTGACGGCGGCGGCGAACACCCCGCCCACCCCCAGCCCGGTGAGGAACCGGTACAGGTGGAAGTCCCAGACGGACGTGGACAGGGCGCTCAGCCCGGTGAACGCCGCGTACAGGCCGATGGTGAGCATGAGCGTCTTCACCCGCCCCCACCGGTCGCCCAGGATGCCGAACCCGATGCCGCCGACCGACCAACCGATGAGGAAGAACGAGGTGGCCCACCCGGCCGCCGACCCGATGTCGGCGCTCTGGAGGGAGTTGATCACCTGGGTGTCCGTCACCGGCTTGCCGTCCGCCTTCGCCACCATGTCCGCCTTCTGCTGGGCGAACCGCGGGTCGTCGGCCGTCACCCGGGCCACCAGCGATTCCATCGCCGGCCGGCGGGCCAAGGCGAACAACTGCTGGTCCATGCAGTCCATGTCCCACGCCAGACAGCAGACGATGAACACGAACCACTGGTAGCCGGTGAGATCTTTCAGGCTGGCCCAGCCGGTACGCGGGGCAGGGGGAGTGGGTTGGGACATGGGCACCGACTGGAGGAGGCGGGTGGGTGCGAACGGTATATCCGCCCGCCGCCCGTGGTGCCAGCGGCAAATAGGGCGGCGCGGCGGCAAGCGGCGGCCGTCCGCTCCCCCTCCGAGGTCGCCCCATCCCACCGGTCGGGCCGGCCACAGCCGGGCCCGTCGTCCGGCCGCGGGTGGGTCAAGTCGCCGCGCCCGCTTCGATCGTGGGATGACGCCTGAGGGCGAACTGGATGAGCTCGGCGTTCGAGCGGACCCCGAGCGTCTCCATCATACTGTACTTGTGGAAGGCGACCGTCCGCGGGGTGATCTTGAGCACCCGGGCGATCTCCTTCATCGTGTGCCCCTCGGCCAGCAGTTGGAGCACCTCCCGCTGGCGGGGGCTTAGCTCGACCGCCTTTTCGGCCGGGTCGGGCGTGTGGAGGAAGGTGCCGATGAGCCCCCGGGTGGCCAGCGGGGTGACGTACGACCGGCCGAGGGACACCTCCCGGATGGCCTGGAGCAACTCGGCCGCGGCCGAGTTCTTCAGCAGGAACCCCGACGCCCCGGCCCGGAACGCCTCCGCCGCCACGTCCGGGTCCTCGCTCATGGTCAGGAAGATCACCTTCACCTCGGGCACGTCTCGCTTGAGCTGTCGGGTCGCGTCCAGCCCGTTGAGGAGCGGCATGGCGACGTCGACGATGACGATGTCGGGGCGTAGCCCGGCCGCGGCCGCGAGCAGGGCCCGGCCGTCGGCCACCGATCCGACCACGTCGCAGTCGGGTTCGATCAGGCGGGCGAACGCCTCCCGGAGCATCTGGTGGTCGTCCGCCAGCACGACGCGGGGTCGAGTCATGGTGTGGTCTCCGGGCGGCGAGGCAGGGCGGTCACGAGCCCACCAGGGTCGACGCCGGCTCGCGGTCGGCCGTCAGCCCGGCCGCCGACACGGGGGCCCGGACCTCGACCCGGGTGCCCTCCCCCGGGCTGGAGTCGATCCGGAGCGTCCCGCCGACCAGGTGGAGCCGCTCCCGCATACTGACCAGCCCGAGCCCGCCGTTGTAACCGCCCGGCCCGGGGTCGAAGCCGACGCCGTCGTCGTCGACGACCAGGCGGATGGCGTCGGCGGTGGCGGTCAGTTCCACCGAGGCGTGTCGACAGCCGCTGTGCTTGACGACGTTGCGGAGGGCCTCCTGCACGATGCGGTACAGGCAGAGGGACGTGCCCAGCGGGACCGCCCCGGGGTCCGACCGGGGGAGAAACGTCACCTCCACGTCATGGGCGATGGACACGTCTTTGCAAAGCCGCCCGACCGACGCCTTCAGCCCGAGGTGTTCGAGCTTCGACGGGTGCAGTTCGTGCGACAGGTCGTGGACCGCGGTGGACAGGTCTTTGACCTGGGCGGCGATTTCGGCCATCCGCTCGGCGAACTCGCCGCCCGACGGCGGCTTCCGGACGAGGGCGTCCACCTCCACGGCCAGGAGGGCCAGGCTCTGGTTGAGGTCGTCGTGCAACTCGCGGGCGATCCGCCGCCGCTCGGCTTCCTGGGCCTCCAGCAGCCGCCCGGCCAGCAGTTGCAACTCCCGCTGGCTCGCCCGCAGGCCGTCCTCGGCCCGGCGGCGTTCGGTGAGGTCGATGACGGACGCCAGGACGAATTGCCCCCGCTCAATCCGCAGCGGGCTGAGCGCGATCTCAACCGGGAACTCCTCGCCACCCGTTCGTCGCCCGAACAGGGTACGCCCCTGGCCCATCGGGCGGACCTCCGGTGAGGCGAAGAAGCGACCGCGGTCGGCGGCGTGCCGGCCCCGTGCCCGTTCGGGCACGAGCAACTCCACGGGCCGGCCGAGCAACTCGTCCTTCCGGTACCCGAACAGTTTCTCCACCTGGGCGTTGGCCATGACGATCCGGCCGTCCTGGCCGACCAGGAGCATGCCGATGGGAGCCGTTTCGACCACGAGCCGGAGCCGCTCGTCCGCCCGCCGCCGCTTCACCAACTGGACCAGCAGGCTGGTGATCAGCAGGCCCTGGAAGGCGCAGAGGGAGACCACCCCGAGGATGTGCCACCGGTAGACGTCCCAGAAGTTCGGCTCGTTGTGGAGGATGACGCTGCCGGGCGGCAGGCTCTGCTCGCCGATCCCCCACCGCCGCATCACCCGTTCGTCGAACAGGTACGTGTTCCCATTCGCCTCCGCGACCGGGATCGACTCGGGCTTTTCGCCGGCCAGAACCCTCAGGCCGATGCGGGCCGCGGCCGCCCCCTCGGCCTCGAACCCGAACACGTGGCCGCCGACGATCCCGCGGCCGACGTAGGTGTCCACGTTGCCGTATATTGGCGCGTTCGCCTTCGCGGCCAGGAGGTCGAGGGCGTCGGCGGGGTAGAACGGTTTCCCGGTGCCGTCCCGGTGAATGTGGAGGTAGTAGATGACGCTCTGCTCGGGGAGGCCGGCGACCCGGCGGAGGAGTTCGTCCATCGGCAGTCCGGTCAGGTGGACGAACTCCACCCGGCCCTCGTACGGGCGGAACGTCCGCCGCGCCTCGGCATCCCAGTCGGTGTCGAACGGCGCACCCCCGGCGATCACGAACACCTTCCGGGTGCCCGGGTGAAGCCGGAGGGCCAACTCGAGCGTCTTCTCCAGATCGAACCTGATCGGAACCCCGGTCACGTCGGGCGGGAGGCGGCGGGCCTTCACCTCCCGGGCGTCGACGGCCACGTAGACGACGGGAACCCCTGGGAACACCTCGTCCCGGTGGAGCAGCACGAAGTCCAGCCCCGCCGACAACCCGGCCATGACGAGGTCGACCTTCCGCCCGACGTACTTTCGCTTCAGCAGCGAGACCTGGGCGGCCATGAAATCGGCATCCCGGAGTCGGGAGGTGTCCACGTACTCGTTGCTGATCTCGATGGGCCCGGGCGACCGGCCGGCGAAAGTCGAGCGAAGAGCCTTGTTGACCAGCACGGTGCCGGGCGCCCCGTCGCTCTCGGACGGGTAGACGACCACCACCCGCTTCGGCCGCTCGGGGTCCGCCGCGAGAGCGGACGCGCCACCCGACAGGGCGGCAACCGCGGCCATGGCGAGGACAAATCCGCGGGCGGTTGGCGCCGGGTGCCGGGCTACCCTCCCGCCCCCCCCCATGACACGCTCTCCGGAACCGGAATGAGGCGTCCGTGCCGCGGGTTTGAAGTTCGGCACACCGGCGTCGAGTGCCGCCGGTAGCCGCTGATCGGCCTGGTCTGGAGTGTTGCGGAATAGTCTACACGGTTTCGGACGCACAGCTACCAAGTCCCTGTCAGTTATTCACTCGCTCACCTGTCACTTCTGACAGGTGCCTGCGGTTCACCGGCGGGGTAACCTTCCCCTCAGAACCACAGACTTCGTCGGGCGGTCAAGAGGACTGCGGTGGCCGGTGCGTTGCACCACGGCCCTGTGTTGCAGAACGCCGGAACGGAGCCGGCTCCTGTGGCAAAGGGGAATGTCCATGCCGACTTCACCCCTCGCCGGCAAGCCTGCCCCTCCCGAGTTGCTGATCGACCCGGCCCGGCTGGAGCGGGAGTACTACGACCGTCGGCCCGACGTGGACGACCCGGAGCAGTTGGTCAACTTCGGCACCAGCGGGCACCGCGGGTCGCCGTTGCGGGGGACGTTTACCGAGGCCCACATCCTGGCCGTCACCCAGGCCATCTGCGACTACCGCCGCGGGGCCGGGACGGACGGCCTGCTGTATGTGGGCAAGGACACGCACGGCCTGTCCGGCCCGGCCCAGCGGACGGCCCTGGAGGTGCTCGCCGCGAACGAGGTGCAGGTCGTCATCCAGCGGGACGACGGGGTCACCCCGACGCCGGTGATCTCCCGGGCCATCGTGGCCCACAACCGCGGCGGCACGAACCACCTGGCGGACGGCATCGTCGTCACCCCGTCGCACAACCCGCCCGCGGACGGCGGGTTCAAGTACAACCCGCCGAACGGCGGGCCGGCCGACGCCGACGCGACGCGGTGGATCGAGGAGCGGGCGAACGAGTACCTGTTGCGGGATAACGTGGGCGTGCGGCGGACCCCGTTCGACCAGGCCGTTCGGGCCCCGACCACCCGCCAGGACGACTTCGTCCGGGCGTACGTCGACGACCTGCGGAACGTCGTCGACCTGGCGGCGATCCGGTCCGCCGGACTCAAACTGGGCGTGGACCCGCTCGGCGGGGCGGGCCTGCCGTACTGGGGGCCGATCGCCGAGACGTACGGGCTGGACATCGAGGTGGTCAACCCGGCGGTGGACCCGACGTTCTCGTTCATGACCGTCGACCACGACGGGCAGATCCGGATGGACTGCTCCAGCCCCTACGCGATGGCGCGGCTGGTCGCGCTGAAGGACCGGTTCCGGGTCGCCGTCGCCAACGACCCGGACGCGGACCGGCACGGCATCGTCACGCCCTCCGCCGGGCTGATGAACCCGAACCACTACCTCGCCGTCGCCATCCGCTACCTCCTCACCCACCGCCCCGGGTGGGCGGACCGGGCGACCGTGGGCAAGACGGTGGTCAGCAGCGGGATGATCGACCGGGTGGTTCGGAGTCTCGGCCGGCGGGTGTGCGAGGTGCCGGTCGGGTTCAAGTGGTTCGCGGCGGGGCTGTACGACGGGTCGTACTGCTTCGGCGGGGAGGAGAGCGCCGGGGCCAGCTTCCTGCGGCACGACGGCACGGCCTGGACGACCGACAAGGACGGGTTGATCCTGGCTCTGCTGGCGGCCGAGATCACGGCCGTCACCGGCAAGGACCCGGGCGAGCACTACCGCGAGCTGACGGCCGAGTTCGGGGTCTCGTACTACGCCCGGATCGACGCCCCGGTCACCCCCGAACAGCGGGACCGGCTGCGGAAGCTGTCGCCCGAGGACGTCACGGAGACGACGCTGGCCGGCGAGCCGGTGACGGCGAAACTGACCCGCGCCCCGGGCAACAACGCCCCGATCGGCGGGCTGAAGGTGGTATCGGCTAACGGGTGGTTCGCCGCCCGCCCGTCCGGTACGGAGGACGTTTACAAGATCTACGCCGAGAGTTTCCTCGAGCAGTCCCACGTAGAAGCCATCCAGGACGACGCGAAACGAATCGTCGCCCGTGCATTAGCCGGGTGAACCGAGTCGCGCCGGGCGAGAAGTGCGGGTGTGAGACCCCGACGGTGTGGTCGGAGCGGATGACGATAATGTTGGTGACATGACAGGATCACGGGTGATATAACCGATCACGCGACCGACTATCGGTCCGCAAGGAAGTCGGTGAACCGTTAAACGTAATTCGTAAGGTCAGCCATGTTCCTGGACTACCTGTCACTCGTGATCCTGCTGGTGGGGCTGACCGTCACCTTCTACGCGTTCATCTTCATCCACGACATCCCGTTCAAGATCGCGAAGGCCCGCAACCACCCGTACACGGAGTCCATCCACGTGGCGGGCTGGCTCAGCCTGTTCACCCTCCACGCCATCTGGCCGTTCGTCTGGATCTGGGCGGTGTCCTACCGGAAGCCGACCGAGGGGGCGGCCTCCCTCGACGGCTGGGGGGCGGGTGACCTGGGAAGCCGGCTCGCGGGCATCGAGGCCCGGATCAAGCTGCTGGAGTCGCACACCCCCTCAAGCCAAACCGGGAATCAACCCCATGCTTGAACTCATCCTCGGCACTTACGGCTTCCTGTGCTGGCTGCTGTTCAAGCGGTTGAAGCTCATCCCGGTCAACACGTACACGATCGTGACCGCGGTCCTGGGCGGGGTCGTGATGCTGGGCGTTCTGTACATCCTGCTGTCGGTGTTCCACCCGGTCAGCCACGACGGGCGGATGTACGCCCCGACGGTCGAGATCGTCCCCCAGGTTCGG
>CANJKY010000217.1 GCA_947474875.1 Gemmataceae bacterium | reverse complement strand
CGGGGTATTGCGGCTGATGATCGTGGCGAACCGGAACTCGTTCAGGTGCAGCGAGTACGAGTCCGGGATTTCGAGCGACTTGATGCCCACGCTGTGCGGGGTGATGTCCACCAGCACCGCCCCGACGTTCTGTCCGGCGACGATGGCGGCCTGGATAGCCGCCCCCATCGCCACGCACAGGTCCGGGTGGACCTCGCGGTGGGCCGGCTGGCCGAGCCGCTCCTCCAGCAGCCGGCCGATCATCGGCGTACGGGTGCTGCCGCCGACCAGCACCACCTGCTTGATCTGGGCGGCGGTCAGTTTGGCGTCGTCCAGCGCCTTCTGCACGCACTCCATGGTGCGGGTGATGAGCGGGGAGATGAGCTCCTCGAACTCGCTCCGGCCGATCTCCTGCGACAGGTGCAGCGGCACCCCGTCCTTCTCGGCGATGAACTCCTCCTCGATCTTGGCGAAGGCGTGGTCGCTGAGCGCCTTCTTGGCGTTCTCCACCGCCCGCAGCAGGCGGGCGCGGGTGGTGCGGTTCTGCCGCAGGTCCACCGCGTACATCTGCTGGAACTCGTCCGCCACCTTGTTCAGCAGCAGCTCGTCGAAGTCGTCCCCGCCGAGGTGCGTGTCGCCGTGGCTGCTCAGCACCTCGAACACCCCACCCTCGGCCGACACCACGCTCACGTCGAACGTGCCGCCGCCCAGGTCGTACACCAGGAACTTCTCATTGCTGGCCGGGTCCGGGTTGTACGTCAGCGCCGCCGCCGTCGGCTCGTTCAGGATGCGGACCACGTCCAAGCCGGCCAGCCGCCCGGCCTCGCGGGTGGCCTGCCGCTGGCTGTCGTTGAAGTACGCCGGCACCGTCACCACCGCCTTCGCCACCGGCTTGCCCAGGTCCTTCTCCGCGGCCTCTTTCAGCCGGCGGAGGATCATGGCCGAGATTTCCTGCGGGCTGAACTGCTGGTCGCCGACGGTCAGCTTTACCTCCTGCCCCATCTTCCGCTTCACCGACTTGACCGTGCGGTCCGGGGCGAGGACGTACTGGTTCCGCGCCGGCTTGCCGACCAGCAGCTTGCCGTCGTCGCCCAGCCCGACCACCGACGGCAGGATCGGGTCGCCGTCCACCGGGATCACCCGCGGGCGGCCGTCCTCGACGATGGCCACCTCGCTGTTGGTGGTGCCCAAATCGATGCCGATGATGATGTCGCTCATTTCGAAGAACTCACAGAGAGCACGCGGAGGACGCGGATTTCAGCGCGGATGAACACGGATCAAGAACAGAGTTTTTTTGATCTGCGTTGATCCGCGCTAATATCCGCGTCTTCCGCGTGCGTTTTCATCTTGCTACCCGTACTTGGGCGAAGCGGAATACCTGTCCGTTCAGCCGGTACCCCTGGCGGACCACCTCGACCACCGTGCCGGTCGGCTTGCCCGTGCCGCCGGTCGCCTCGACCACCTCCATCAGCTCCGGGTCGAACGGCCGGCCGACACAGTCGATCGGCTCCAGGCCGAACGGCGGCAGCGCCTTCTCCACCCGCCGCAGGCTAATGCCGTACCCGTCGGCCACGCCGTCGATCAGCGCGGCCAGCCGTTCGACGGCTTCGGTCGCCGTCGCGGTGCGGGCTTCATCAGCGGTGATCGCGTCCCGTGCCCATTGTTGCAGTCCGATGGCGGGCGTGACCGACGTTTTTCCGGTTCCGAACAGTTTGCCAAAGAATCCCGGCGGGGCGATGTCCGTAGGCGGCGGTTCGGTCAGCGACGGGGATGCCAGTTTGTCCAGGAGTGGCGTTAGAGATTCGGCCGTCCGTCGCACCTGCCGCTCGGCCGTGCCGAGCGCGTCGGCCACGTCGATCAGCACCTTCAGCAGCGGTTTCAGTTGCTCGGACTGATCCGACTTTGGAACTGGGGTGAGCCGGTCGAGCGCGGCGGACACCTGCTCGCCGACCCCGCGGGCGGCCTTCGTCTGCAGGTTCACGTCGTGCCGCAGGGCGGTGAACTGGGCGGTGAGGGCGGCCAGGTCGAACGGCGGGGGTTCGCGGTCCGGGGCGGGCGGCGGCTCGGCCAGCGCTTCCAGGTACCGGCGGAAGTCGGCCAGGATGCGTTCGATCCGGTCGGCCGTCAGGTACCCGGCTTGTCGGCCGGCAGCACCGCCTTCAGCAGTTGGTCCAGGGTCGGGCGGGGCCGGGGCGTCGTGCATTCCGCCTCCTCGATGAGCGCTTCGATGGTGTCTTCGGTGCCCCACTCGAACAGCCGGTGGCGGGCGCGGGCGTCCAGCGTGCGGACCTTCTCGTAGGCCGCCCGCACCGCGGCGAATTTCTCCGGGTGCTGCTCCGGCGGGAATTGGACCGTTAGCTCCAGGTACCGCTTCCGCACCGCCGCGTCGTCCGCGTCCGCCGGCAGGCCGAGCACCGTGTACGGGTCAGGCATGGGAACCGACCCCCGACGAAGCCGGGGCGAACCGGGCCGACCGCTCGGCGGCGAACGTCTTCCGCACCCGCCGGGCCGCGATCCGCTCGATCACCCACGGGCAGATGCGGTTGACGATCACCAGCAGCCGCCCGCCGGTGGTCAGGGTGATGTCCGACTTGCCCTTCTCCATCGCCCGGATGGTGGCGTCGGCCACCTGCTCCGGGGTCATGCCGCGGGCGTGGTCCATCGACATCCGCGACACCCGCTCGATCATGTTCTGCGAGAAGTTCGTCTTTGTCAGGCCCGGGCTGACCACCAGCACGCCGATGTTGTCCCGCGACAGTTCGGCGCGGATGGCGTCGCTCAGCCCGTGCAGGGCGAACTTGCTGGCCGAGTAGAACGACCGGCCGGGGAACGCCCGCTTGCCGAGCACCGACGACACGTTCACGATCAGCGGCTGGTCGCCCTTCCGCAACTCCGGCAGGCACAGGCGGATCAACTCGGCGGCGGCGAACACGTTCACCTCGAAGATCTGCCGCAGCGTCTCCGGCTGCACCTCCATGAAGTGCCCGGTGGCCCCGACGCCGGCGTTGTTCACCAGCACATCCAGCCCGCCGAAGTGCTGCACCGCCGCGGCCAGCATGGCGGCTCGGCCGTCCGGGTCGGCCACGTCGGCCGTCACCGGCACGATCGTCCCGCCCGAAGCTTGCACCTCGGCGGTCAGGGTGCCGAGCAGGCCGGCGGTGCGGGCGGAGGCGACGACCTTGCACCCCTTCTTCGCCGCCGCCACCGCCAGCGCGTACCCGATGCCCTGCGACGCCCCGGTGATGAGCACCCGCTTTCCGGTCAGTTCCCGCCACGGCATGAGCGACCCTCGAAAAAGCCCGTGCGGATACGATAGCCGCAAGAATCTTCGCGGCGAGGTGACGGCATGACCGGCTCTGTGAGTGCGACTCTGATTCTGCCTGATCGAACCGCAGGCGGCGTGCTGGAATGGGACGGCGACCGCATCACCGCCGTCCGGACAACGACCGCCCACACCTCGAAATACATCGCTCCGGGGTTCGTCGACCTGCACGTCCACGGCGGGGACGGGGCGGACTTCATGGATCTGTCGGCGGAGGCGTACCGCACCGTCTGCCGCTGCCACGCCCGGCACGGCACCACTTCGCTCACCCCGACCAGCACCGTCGGCACGCGGGACCAGTACCGCCGGTTCCTGGAGCTGTGCGGCGAACTACGGGACGCCGTCACCGGCGGCGCCCGCATCCTCGGCGGACACCTGTACGGCCCGTACTTCCACCCGCCGGCGAAGGGCTGCCACCCGAACGCCGACTTCCTCACCCCGCAGCTGGAGCAGGACGACGAACTGCTGGCGTTCGCCGGCCGCGGGCTGACCACGCTCACCGTCGCCCCGGAGACGCCGGGCACCGAACGGCTGGTGAAGGCGGCTCGTGACCGCGGGTTGCTCGTGACGGCCGGGCACACGTTCGCCACCTTCCCGCAGATGGAAGAGGCGGTGCGGTGGGGCGTGCGGCACGTCGATCACCTGTTCTGCGCCATGTCCGACCGGGCGCGGCTGCGGCAGCAGCAGGCGTACCCGATGCGGGCCGGGGTGATGGAGGCCACGCTGTACCACGATGAGCTAACAACGGAAGTCATCGCCGACGGCTGGCACCTGTCCGCCGAACTGCTGAAGCTGGCGTACAAGGTGAAAGGGCCGGACCGGCTGGCGCTGGTGAGCGACGCGATGCGGGCGGTGGACCTGCCGGACGGCGAATACTGGTTCGGGGCGACCGGCGGCGGGGAACGGGTGCGGCGGAAGGGCGAGGTGGGCGTGACCCTGGACGCGACCGGGCTGGCATCCGGGGTGATGGGGATGGACCACGGCGTGCGGACGTTCCACCGGCTGACCGGGGCGCCGCTGCACGAGGTGGTGCGCATGGCGTCGCTCACCCCGGCCCGCATCCTCGGCCTGGACGCCGAGATCGGCAGCCTGGAGGTGGGCAAGCGGGCCGACTTCGTGATTCTGGACGAGGCGCTGAACGTAGAGCAGGTGTACGTCGGCGGGGTGCGAATCGTTTAGCCGCGACCCACCGGGGAGCGCGTCGGCTCGCACCGCGCTCCCCGGTGGGTCGCGGCTACGAAGCCTTACTTCAACAGCTGCTGGAACTGCTTGCGGAACTTGGCCACCTTCGGCGACACCACCGCCATGCAGTACCCCTGCATCGGGTTGGCGCGGTAGAACCCCTGGTGGTACCCCTCGGCCGGGTAGAACCGCGTGAGCGGGGCCACCTCGGTGACGATCGGGTTCGGGAACACCTGCTCGGCGGCCAGTTCCGCGATCACCGCGTCCGCCGCCCGCCTCTGCTCGTCGTCGTGGGTGTAGATGACCGAGCGGTACTGCGGGCCGACGTCCGCCCCCTGGCGGTTCGGGGTGGTCGGGTCGTGGGTGGCGAAGAACACCCCGAGCAGGTCGCGGTAGCCCACCGCCGCCGGGTCGAACGTGATTTGCACCACCTCGGCGTGCCCGGTCTTCTTCCCGCACACCTCCTCGTAGCTCGGGTTCTCGACGTGCCCGCCGGCGTACCCGGACACCACCGACTGCACCCCGCGGACTTGCTCGAACACCGCCTCCAGGCACCAGAAGCACCCGCCGCCGAAGGTGGCGACCGCAGAGGTCGTGGACATGGTTCCGCCTCGTGAGACACCCGTTGGATGCCCCATTGTAGGCGGGGGTGACGGAACTTACGCCGCCTGACGGACGGGAGCGGCCGACCGGAACGCCGGGCAGCGGGTGGCTATCCACCGCTCCACCTCGGCCCGGCCGAGCGACTCGATCCGCTCGACCTCGGCCGGCAGCCGCGAGAACTTCCGCCCCACGTCCCACTCGGCGGCGAACGCTGGCTCGCCGAGCAGCACCACCCGCTCGCCGTTCTCCAGCGGCAGCACCGCCGGCGACTGCTCGCCCCACACCCAGTGGTCCGACCCGGCGAACCCGCGGGGCAGGGTGCCGTCCGGCTGAAGGGCACTCGGACGGAACATCTGGAACCGGGCGGTCATCACCGCGGCGTCCGGGTCCGGGTCGGCATCGAGGTAGGCGTCCACGACCCGCGAATCCAACCGCCGGCCGGGGAGCAGGTCGGCGAGCAAAACGTGAAGCTGGTTCACATCTGCCACCCCGCGGATCAGCACCCGTACCCCGGTCCGCGCCGCCGGGTGGATCGCCAGCACCACCTGGTCGTCCGGCACGTCGAGCAGTTCGACCAACTCCCGCGCCGGCTTGTGTCCCTTCGCCACGGCGACGACCGCGTCCCGCAACCCGTCGGTGGCCCGTGCCGCCCGGCGGGCCTCGATCGAGGCTGGCAACAGGGTGAGGGCGTCGGCGATCAGGTCGGCGACCTTGGGGTCGATCCGCGGCTTAGACGGCTCGCCGGCGGCCAGTTCCCGCTGGGCGTCACGGTCGAAGAAGAACAGCCGGGGCACGCCGGACCGTTCCGCATGAAGACTTTTGGTGGCCGAGCGGAGGGCGTCGCGGAGCTTGGCCAGGAACGCGACCGCCGCGTACCCGGGGTCGGGCTGGCGGGCGGGATCAAGGGGAACGGTCGGGGTGTGCAGTCGAAGGAGTCGCGTCGTCATCCCGGGCCCTCCGTGGCGGGGGGAGATTACCGCACGCATTCGCCGGGGTGTCAACCCCGGCTCAGAACTCCTCCACTAATAGCACGTCGTCCGCGTCGAACCACCCGCGGCCGTCGATCTGATAAAACCCGCCGGTGTGGGTGGCGAGAAATCGGACGCTCTCGTTGCACGCCGTGTCCACCAGCCCCTCGTTCGGGTGGTCGATCGGCCGGCGGACGGTGAGCAGTTGGCGGGTCTGGATCACCCGCTCCATGAGCGGCACGGCGTGCGGGCTGTGCGTCATCGTCTCCAGTTCGGCGGCGAACGCGTTCAGGTCGTCCCGCAGGTCGTCAGCTTTGGTCAAATATCGGGCGAGCATCACCGGCGTGCCGCCACCGGGCAGGTGTAGCTCGCCCACCGTCCAGCCCAGGTCGTCGCCCTTGAAGTGCGGGACGACGGGCACCCCAGCGGCGTGCAGCCGCTCGGCCAGTGCCGCCGGCGGCGGTTCCGTCTCGACCGGGCTGAACACGCGGAGCCACATGGGGGTTGCACCAAGAGCCGCGACCGCCAGGGAGCGGGGT
>CANJKY010000216.1 GCA_947474875.1 Gemmataceae bacterium | reverse complement strand
GTCAGGCCGGGACGGCCGCCGGCCGCAATTCCAGCAGCCACCCGTGGCACCGGGACGAGACCGCCCGCATCCCGCACCCGAGGGCGACCACCGCGGCCCCGCTGGCGGCGACCAGGGCCAACCGCGGGTCGGCCCAACTCGACGTCTCCAGCCACGCCCGCATCGGCGCGTCGCAGGTCGCCATCGCCATCAGATTCACCCCCAGCGTAGCCCCCCGCGTTTGGGTCCATCGGGCCGGATCGACGACGCCGACTATCAGCCCAGCGGCGAGTACGGCGGCGTGATGTCCGGCCAGCTCCGGGTAGTTGAGCAGGACGAACGCCCAGTTCCAGAGCACATACCCGATCACCCACCCGCGGGAGGTGGGCACCCGCAGGTCGCGACACCGGCCGTCCGTATCCACCCGCACGTCGTCCCGACCGAACGGCAGGGTGGCGACGAGCATCAGCCCGGCCACCGCGTTCACCCCGTGTGCCAGCCCGTGCGCCATCAGGTCAACGGCCGTCGCTTCGAGGATGTTCACCGCGACCAGCACGGGGATCGCCCGCCGCGCCCACGGCCGCTCGCCCACGCAGGTGAACCGCACCAGCGTGCCCCATCCGACACAGATGAAGATGGAGTAGATTTTGACCCACACGAACGGGTCGAAGGTGTTGGCCGACACCCAGTACGGGGTGAGGGCCAGCGGGACCGCGACGAACACGCCCCAGAGCAGCCACCTGCCGGCGTACCGGAGGGCCGCCTGGGTGGCCAGTAGCAGGATCGTCAGGCCGATGACTTGGAGGGCGGTGGTCACGGGTCCAACTCCAAAGGAAGCTAGCCGGACAGACGCGGGCGCGTGAACGCCCCCGCGGCCACGGGCCGGTAGGAAGCCAGGGGTCAGAAAGCGGGAGAAGTAAGCGGCCGGGCTGCGAGGCGGTATCGCCTCACGCTCCGGCGACAGGCCGGGGCTGGCTCATCCGCTCCGGAGTGTCAGCGGACGGGAGACGCCCGCCCTGACAGAAGTGGCGGAAAAATGGTCGAGGATAGGGCGACGGCTAGGGGCGGGATGTCACCGCGGTACGGCGAACCTTACCTTCTTCAGGTACGCCCAGTACCACAGCACCACGGTGTACACGACGGCGTGTACGAGCGGGGAAGCGCTCGGCCAGCGGGCCAGCACCACCGGCATGGCGAGCATCAACACGAGGCCGATGGGCAGGAACCGACTCCAGTAGGTGGCCCCGTTCACGAACAGGGTGAGCCCGCTGAGGGCGGCCAGGGGCGGGTACAGGGCGAGCGTGTCCGCAGCCGGAACCGCAGCGGACAGCGGGACCAGGGCGAGGAACAGGCCGGCGTGCCCGATGCTATGGCCGACCGCGGTCATCATCGCGTACCGCTCGGACGCCATGAGGTGGCGGAACCGGCGGGCCAGGTAGTGCCAGATGATGACGAGTACCACGGCCCAGCCGGACACGTTCACTGCCCACACCCCGGCGGCCGACCCGCCGGTCGCGGCGAGGGCGAACGTGCCCGCGTGCATGGCCAGGCAGACGGCCCCCATCCAGGCGAGTGCATCCCAGCGATAGTTCAGGCTGGGCTCCGGGCTGATCTTCCACACCTGCCGCACCCAGTCCCAGAACCCCGGCGGGCGGGCAGTCACCCCTTCCCCGCGGGTGAACCGCTCCAGGTCGGCGGCCAGTTCGCCGGCGGTGCGGTAGCGGTCGGCCGGATCCTTCTCCAGGCACTTCAGGCAGACGGCCTCCAGGTCCGGGTCGACCGCCGGGTTCACGTCGCCCGGCGTGGGCGGGGCTTCGGCGGACTGCACCTTCCGCAGGATGTCGGTCGTGGTGCCGGTGTACGGCAGTCGGCCGGTGAGCAGCCGGTACAGGATCACCCCGAGCGAGTACACGTCGGCCGCGACGGTCAGGTTGGCCTCGCCGCGGGCCTGCTCCGGGCCCATGTACGCCGCGGTGCCGATGACCGCCCCGGCCTGGGTGAGCGTCGGGTCGGCGTCCAGGCGGCGGGCGATGCCGAAGTCGGCCACGTGCGGCTCCCCGGCCGCGTCCACCAGGATGTTCGCCGGCTTCAGGTCGCGGTGCAGGATGCCCCGCTGGTGGGCGAAGTGGACCGCCCCGGCCACCTTCGCCATCAGGGCGGCGGTCGAACGAGCGGAGTCGGGCCGCCGCTCGTCCAGGTCCGCCCCGTCCACCCACCGCATGGTCAGGTACGGCCCGCCCGGCCCTTCCCCCACCGAGTACACGGTGACGATGTTCGGGTGGTCCAGCCCGGCCGCCGCCTCCGCCCCGAACCGGAACCGGGCGATCGCCTTCGGCCCGGCGAACTCCCCCGCCTTGATCGTCTTCAGCGCCTCCAGCCGGCCACCGAGTTCCAGATTCTTGACCTTGTACACCACCCCCATCCCGCCCGCCCCGATCTGCCCGACCAGCTCGTACCCGGCCGGGACCGCCGCGCGGGCTTCTGTGGCCGGTGCGCCCCGGTCTGGGGTCACCGTGGCCGGGTGGTCGATCGTCTCGTCGCCCCGCGGCATCAGCGCCTCGATCCGCCGGACGATCGGGTCGTCCTGGAGTTCGTCCATCGCGGGTGCCTTTCGCAGTCGGAATCAGATCGGCGGCAGTTGCCCGCCGAGGCGCTCGGTCAGCAGGTGACAGGCGGACGCCCACCGCCGGTACACGGTCCGCTCGGCCACCCCGAGCAGCAGGGCCGCCTGCTCGCGGGTCTGACCGTGGTAGTACAGCAGACCGAACACCTCCCGCTCATCGGCCGGCAGGTCGGCGGCGGCGGTGTGGAACCTGGCCCACAGGTCCAGTTCGGCGACCGACTCCCCGCCGGCGGTGCCGAAGTCGGCCGTACCGGGGTCGGCGACCCGTGCTCCTGCCCCGCGGCTGGCGTACCGGCGGGCGAGGTCGATCAGCTCGCGGCGGATCTGGACGGCTACCAGGCCGGCGAAGTCGCGGGTTGAGGATGGGGTGACCGCGTCCAGCGACTTCAGGAACCGCAGTTGGGCGCCCTGCGCCACGTCACCGGTGTCGGCCCCCATGCGGACGCCGGGGTAGTCGCGGAGCATCCGCCGGGCGAGCCGCTCGAACCGGTCGCCGACGGTCCGGAGCAGGTCATCGGCCGCGGCCCGGTCGCCCGCCCGCAGCCGGTCGATCCGGTCGTGCAGCCACAGGGTGTCGCGGTCCGGCTGGGTCATGGGCTGGGTCGGACTAGGGTGGCGGATCGCTCCGCCAATGTACCCGATTTCTGCCGCCGGTGGTCAAGAAGTCGCGGCCCCCGCCCTCACCGCCGAGCGGCGAGGTGAACGGCGATGACGCCGCAGCAGGTCGCCATGTACAGCCCGTACCAGACGCCGGCGAGCGGGACAAACAGGCCGACGACCACCGACACCCCTACCCAGCCGAGGCCGAGCGGCAGCAGCCGGCCGGTGTACGCCGCCCCGAGGGCGAAGAACGCCAGCGCGTTCAGCCCGGCACACCCGGCGTACCCGGCGGCGATGGCGTGGGCGAAATCCGGGTGCGGCAGCAGGCGGGCGGCCGCGAACACCCCGGCGGTCGCGGCCAGGTGGCCGACCCACACCGCCCACACCAATCGTTCCCGCGGGCTGTTCACCACCTGCCGCAGGGTCTTACCGCGGGCCAGGGCGAGGAGCAGCGGGATGTACGACGCGAACAGCACGGCCCACACCCAGAGTTCGTGGCCGCCGACTGCGATCAGCCCGGCCACCCCGGCGTTCGTGACCGCCACCACCGCCCCCTGCACCCACAGCGCCTGCACGATCCGCCGGTAGTCGGCCAGGTCTTCCACCGCCGACACCACCCGACCGAGCAGGGCGGCCGTTCGCAGCAGTTCGAGCAGTGGGGCCAGAGCGGGCGACCCGCTGCGGGCGTACCCGTCCAGGGCGTCGGCCAGCGCGGCCGCCGACTCGAACCGGTGCTCCGGCCTCTTCTCCAGGCACCGCAGGCAGATCTCGGACAGGGTGCGGTCCACCCGCGGGTTGACTACCGCGGGCGGGTCCGGGGCGGTGGTCCGCACCGCCGCCAGCAGGTCGGGGGTGTCGTCGGGGAAGCACGGGCGGCCGGTGAGCAGCTCGTACAGGACGGTGCCCAGCCCGTACACGTCCGTCCGCACGGTCGCCGGCTCGGTGCCGGTGGTCTGCTCCGGGGCCATGTTCCGCAGGGTGCCGACCACGCTCGCCGCCGAGTCCCCGGCCGGGGCGTCCACCAGCTTGGCCAGCCCGAAGTCGGTGACGTGCGGCACCCCGTGTTGATCCAGCAGCACGTTCGCCGGCTTCAGGTCGCGGTGCAGCACCCCGCGGTCGTGCGCGTGCTGGACCGCCCGGGCCACCGCCGCCGTCACCAGGGCGGCCGCCATCGGGTCGGACGTGAACCGCCCGTTGGCGGCCTTCAGCGTCCCGCCCTGCACCCAGTCCATCACCTGGTACAACCGCCCGCCGTGGTCCCCGGTCACCCGCACCGGCACCACGTTCGGGTGGACCAGCCGGGCCGCGGCTTCGGATTCCACCACGAACCGCGCCCGCTGCCGCGGGTCCGCGGACAGGTGGGCGTGCAGCAGCTTGACCGCCACCAACCGCTCCGCCCCCGTCGGCCGGCCGACGTACACCTCCCCCTGCCCGCCGGAGCCGAGGAACGCGATCAGTTCGATATCCCCGATGTGGGTGCCGATCAGGTTCGGGGGCGCGGGGCGGATCTCGGTCAGGCGTGGGATCAGATCGTCCAGGCTCGCGTCAGCCTGTACCAGACTGGAGATGACGGCGGCGAACTCCGGGAATTCGACCCGCAGCGCATCCGGGTCCGGTGGGATCCCACACTCGCGATCGGTCAGCAGCCGCAGGGCGAGCTCGTTAAACCGGCTCTCGGACGGCTCGGGCGGTCCCGGGGTCGGTGTCATCTCGATCCCCCGGCCAGCAGTTCCCGCACCCGTCCCATGCCTCGGAGGATCAGCCCGGCGACCGCCTTCGGGGTTTCCCCGCGGTGTTCGGCGATGGCGGCCACCGTCTGCCCGAGCAGGTAGTGGGCGACGAACGCCTCCCGCTGGCGGATCGGCAGTTGCTCGACGGCGACGGCCAGCCGGACCAGGTCTTCCCGCCGGTCGGTGAGACGGCTGGGCGAATCCGCGGACGGGGCGGCCGCCTGCTCGAACCGGCGCGACGAGTCGTCCGCCACCGTCGCCAACAGGGCGATCACCGGACCGGGCGGCGTCCGCTTCTGCGCGTGTTCGCGGCGGAACACCTCGACCGCCACCGTCTTCAGAATATCGGTCAGCCACGCCACCATCTCTCCGTCGGTCGTGCCGCGGAACCGGTCCAGACTGGCGACAGCCTTCAGGCACGCCTCCTGGGCCAGGTCGGAGCCGTCCAGCAGCGCCCGGCACCTCGGGTCGAGCCGGAACTGGAGCGCCTTCACCCGCAGCACCGGCAGGAAGCGGGCGAGCAGCACATGCGCGTCGGTCATGGCCCACCCCCTTGCCAGATCGGTGCGTCGGCCGGCCACGCCACCCGCCCGCCGACGAGGACCGCCCGCACCGCCCGCGTGTGCCGGATGTCGTCGGCCGGGTTGCGGTCGAGCAGCACGAGGTCGGCGAGCAGGCCCTCGGAGATACTCCCAACCCGATCGGCCCGACGCAAGCATTCGGCCGCGGAAACGGTCGCCGTCCGTATCGCCTCCAGCGGGGTCATGCCCGCCTGCACCAGCAACTCGAGTTCGGCGTGGAGCGATTCGCCAGGCAGCACGCCGGGGTACGGGGTGTCGGTGCCGGGCAGGATTCGGACCCCCGCCCGGTGCATCCGGCCCACCAGCTCCAGATCTTTGCGGAACAGTTGCCCGCGGTCCTTCAACTCGGCCGCGCTCATGTGGAGCGACAACACCGGCACCTCCACCCCGCCGTCCGGGCGGAATTTCCGCTGCCAGGCGAGCCGGAGTAGTGGCGGCAGCCGGCCATCGTCCCACTCGGCGGTCCGCAGCTCCGCCGCCGCCCGCGTCTGCACCAGCGTGGGCACGTGGTAAGTACCGTTCCGCACGAACGCCGCGAACAGCTCGGCCGCCCGCCGCTCGTCGAAGTCGTCGTGTGCCGCCAACTGCACCCGCCAGCCGGTGAAGTCGTCCAGCCCCCGGCCGGGCTGGGGCGGCTGGTTGCGAAGCGCCGTCCAGCGGTCGGGGTGGGCGGAGCAGCCGATCGCCACGCCGTCGAGGTGCTCGATGCTCCGCTGCCCGGCGGCACTGGCCGCGGCCGCGGTGACGCTCTTCGGCAGGTGCCCGACCACATCCACCTCGTGGGTCCGGGCGGCGGTCACGATCGCCGCGAAGGCGGGGGCCGTGAGCGTCGGGTACACCTTGATCTGGTCGTTCCCCGCCTGCCGGGCCTGGCGGACCGCCCCGTCGGCCTCGGCCGGTTCGGCCACGCGGATCACGTTCCGTTTCACCGGCCAGCCGTAGGGGTTATCCTTGCCGTCGAGCAGGTGGGTCGAACCCACCGTCCGCGGGTGGGCAGGGGCGGCCGGCTCGAACGTCAGCTTGTCCGGGAAGAGCGGGTTGGTCGAGAACATGTGCCGCACGCCAGTGACCCCGTGCCGGGTGAGCAGAGGGAGCACACCCGGTTCGGTCAGGT
>CANJKY010000215.1 GCA_947474875.1 Gemmataceae bacterium | reverse complement strand
GTTCCATGACGAAGAACGGCCGGCCGTCATGCACCCCGCCGTCCAGCACCTTCGCAATGTTCGGGTGGTCCATGAGCGCCAGCGCCTGCCGCTCCGCCTCGAACCGGGCCAGCACCTGCTTCGAGTCCAGCCCGGCCTTGATGAGTTTGACCGCCACCTTCCGCTTCACCGGCTCGGTCTGCTCGGCCAGCCACACCGCCCCCATGCCCCCTTCCCCGATCCGTTCCACCAGCTTGTACCGCCCGGCGATGAGTTGCCCCGTTTCGCCCACCGGGGCGGACGTGGCCCCGCGGCTGACTGTCCGCGGGTCGAACGTGTCGGTGCCGTCGGGGGTGAACGGGTCGGCCAGGAAGTCGCCGGCCTTGTCGTGGGCGGCCAGCAGCGTGTCCACCGCCCGCCGCAGGCCGGCGTCGGCCCCGCACTCACCGGCCAGGAACGCCGGTCGGTCGGCCGGTGGCAGGTCGAGCGCCTTCAGGAACAGGTCGTTCGCGCGGGGGTTCCAGTCGGGCATGGCGGGTCTCATATGACCTGGGGCTTCCGCCCCAGGCTACATCCGCCAGCCCCTACGGGGCGGAAGAATGCGGGCGGGTTTAGGCACCGGAGGTGCCCTCGGACGTAGCCTGGGGCGGAAGCCCCAGGATTATGCCCATCCCAATTGGCGAAATCTGCCACCGGGTTGCACGCGGAAAGTGGAAAAATTCAGCCGTCGGCCAAGCGGCGGAACAGCCAGGCGCGGGCGAGCGCCCACACCCCGTCCGCCTGCCGACGGGTGAGGCCGAGCAGGTCGGCGGCGTCGGCGTGGGTGTGCCCGGCGAAGTACCGCAGCTTCACCAGCTCGGCAGCGGTCGGGTCGTGCGCTTCCAGTTCGGTCAGGGCGTCGTCCAGGGCGACCAGATCGACGGCGGGGCCGCCGGCCGGCAGGTCGGCCAGCGGCACGCGGGCGAACTCCCCGCCCCGCTTGTCGGCGTGCTTGGCGCGGGCGTGGTCCACCAGGATGCGGCGCATGGCCTCGGCGGCGGCGCGGAAGAAGGCGGTGCGGGAGGCGAACGACTCGCCGCCGAGCTTGAGGAACGCCTCGTGAACGAGCGCCGTGGCGTCGAGCGTGTGGCCGTCGGGCTCGTGCGCCATCTTCGCCGCGGCGAGGCGGCGGAGTTCGGCGTACACCTGCGGCAGGTCGGGCGCGGACATGGCACGAGTGTACCCGACCGGCCGGGTCAGATGGCGTAGTCCGGCTCGAACATGGTGGCCGCCCGCGGGGAGACGAACACCAGCTCGCCGGCCATCAGCCGGAGCAGCCGGTACTTGTCCGGGCTGATGTCCACGTTCACCACCAGCCCGAAGTCGTCCGCCCGCACCCGCACCTTCACCACCGACCCGGCCGGGTTGATGTGGATCACCTTGCCGCGGATGCAGTTGCCCGTCGTGCCGGTGCGGTCCAGGTCCAGCTCGTGCGGGCGGACGTACACGTCGGCGGTGCCGCTGCCCTTCTCCACCACCCGCCCGTTCACCGGCATGACGATCTCGCCGAGCAGCACCCGCCCGTCCTTCAGTTGGGCCGGGAACACGTTCACGTTCCCCAGGAAGTCCATGACGAACGCGTTAGCCGGCCGCTCGAACACCTCCGCCGGGGTGCCCACCTGCTCCACCTTGCCGTGGTTCATCACCACCACCCGGTCGGCCACCTCGAACGCCTCCTCCTGGTCGTGGGTGACGAACAGGCTGGTGACGTGGAACTCGTCGTGGAACCGCCGAAGCCACGTCCGCAGCTCGGTCCGCACCTTGGCGTCCAAGGCGCCGAACGGCTCGTCCAGCAGGATGACCTTCGGCTCCGGGGCGAGCGCCCGCACCAGCGCGATCCGCTGCTTCTGCCCGCCGCTCAGCTGCGACGGGTAGCGGTCGGCCATGTTCTCCAGCCGCACCAGGTGCAGCAGCTCGTTCACCCGGTCCTTGATCCGCGGCTCCTTCCAGTGCCGCACCCGCAGGCCGAACGCCACGTTCTCGAACACCGTCATGTGCCGGAACAGGGCGTAGTGCTGGAACACGAACCCGACGTTCCGCTCGCGGGCGGACTGGCGGGTGATGTCGTCGTCCAGGTACGTGACGGTGCCGGCGTCCGGGGCTTCCAGCCCGGCGATGATCCGCAGCAGGGTGGTCTTGCCCGACCCGGACGGGCCGAGCAGGGCGACGAGCGCGCCGGTCGGCGCCTCCACCGTCACCGAATCCAGGGCGACGAACTTGCCGAACCGCTTGCTGATGTTCCGCGCGCAGATGCTCATGGGGAGTGTGTTGTATCCGCTAAGATGTCCCTGCCACCCCCCGCGCCCTACCCCGTCAGGTCCGGCCGTCATGCCCCGCCCCCAAGCCCCGTCCCGGTTCGTCGCGTATCTGCCGTATGTGTTCGGCGGGGCGGTCGTCGGGCTGGTGGTGACGGTGATCGCGATGTCGGTGACGCCCGGCGAGTTTGACCCGCTGGGCGAAGCGGACGCCGCCCCGCCGCCGACGGTGCCGATCCCGGCCGGCACGTTCGTCATGGGCAACGACGCCGGGACGGAGGACGAGAGGCCGGCCCACCCGGTGACGCTGCGGGCGTTCCACATGGACGCGACCGAGGTGACGAACGCCCAGTTCGCCGCGTTCGTGAAAGCCACCGGGTACACAACGGTGGCCGAGCGGCAGCCGAACCCGACCAGGTACCCCGGCGCCGACCCGGCCCTGCTCAAACCGGGGTCGGCGGTGTTCCGCCCGGTGAAGGCGTCGCTCGACGCACGGGCGTGGGACACCCCGTACCCGCCGTGGTGGCAGTACGTGGTCGGGGCGAACTGGCGGCACCCGGCCGGCCCGGGCAGCAGCCTGAGGGGGAAGATGACCCACCCGGTCGTCCACATCGCGTGGGAGGACGCGGCGGAGTATGCGAAGTGGGCCGGCAAGCGGCTGCCGACCGAGGCCGAGTGGGAGTATGCCGCCCGCGGCGGACTGGAGCGGCAGGAGTTCTGCTGGGGGGCGGCGAAGCAGGGGGCCGACGGCAAGTGGTACGCGAACACCTTCCAGGGCGAGTTCCCGCACGCCGACACCGGGGCGGACGGGTTCGTCGGCACCGCCCCGGTGAAGAGCTTCCCGCCGAACGGGTACGGGCTGTACGACACCAGCGGGAACGTGTGGGAGTGGTGCGCCGACTGGTACGACGCTGGGTACTACCGGGTCTGCCCGAAAGAAAACCCGCCGGGGCCGCCGGCGGGCGAGTTGGACGGCGGGCAGCCGCAGCGGGTCCGCCGCGGCGGGTCGTACCTGTGCGCCGAGGGGTACTGCCGGCGGTACGTGCCCAGCGCCCGCGACAAGAACCCGGAGGACAGCGGGGCCAGCCATACCGGGTTCCGGTGCGTGCGAGATTGATTACCGGGCCGCCACCGCCGTGCCCGCTTTGAGCGTCACCCGCACTTGGCCGTTCGGCAACTGCTCCCACCGCACCACCTGCCGCTGCTTGTTGCTCAGCGTCACCACCTGCTCGTCCGTCGGCCGGGTCAGGTCCGGCACGGTCAGCACCGTCTGGTCTCGCCCCTGCGGGTCCATCTCCCGCAGCATCAGGGCGATCGTCCGCTTGGCGGCCGCCCCGGCCGGGGTCGGCGGCAGGGTCAGGGTGGCGGTCTTCTGGCTGGTGTTCCAGTCGGCCGGGCGGGAGTCGAACGAGTCGAAGATGCTGGCCGCCATGAGCGGGGCGGCGATCGTCTGCGGCCGCGGGTTGACCGCCACCGCCCGCTCCTGCACCACCTGCACCGGGATCATCAGGTCGGACCCGCCGGCGGCGCGGTTGACCGCGTCGGCGGTGCCGGTCCATTCGCCGGACACCTTCACCGCCGTGCGGTCCGGGGTCAACTCCGCCTTCAGGTTCTTCACCGCCTTGTTCTCGAACTTGCCCAGCTTCGCCTCCGCCAGCGTCCACCCCGGTTCGGCCGGCAGCAGGCGGGCGAACGCCCCGGCCGGCTTGGCCGGCACCGCCACCGCCGCGATCGGCTGGCTGGTCTTGCGGTCCACGCGGGTGCCCGAGTCCGTCACCTTTAACACCACCGACAGGGTGCCGGCGGCCGGCGGCTTCACGTCCACGATCTGGTACTTCTTCTGCACGCTGCTGCCGTTCTTCACCAGCACCGAGTACGCGTACCGCCCCGGCTGCTCGTACACCACCAGTTTCTCCACCGCCGCCGCCCCGCTCATGACCTCCGGCTGCACGTCGATCAGCCCCTGGTCGAGGATCACCTCCGGCGCGTTCTTCGCCTCCAATTTCACCTTGAACGTGGCCGGGGCGGTGCCCGACCCGACCGGCTCCAGGGTGAGGGCGGCCACCGTCGGTCCGCCGTCCGGCCCGGCCGACGCCCCGACGCTCACCGGCACCGACCGCTCGTTCTCCTCCATCAGGAAGTTCCGCACCGTCAGCTTCACCCCGTAGCTGCCGGCCTTGGCGTAGGCGTGTTTCACCTCCGGCTGGTCGGCGGTGAACGGCTCGAGCGGGGTGCCGTCGCCGAAGTCCCACCACCCGCTCTGCCCGGAAGCCCGGTTCTGGCAGGTGACGGTCAGCCCGTCGGACGACACGGCGAAGTTGGCCACCGGCTTGGGCGGCTTGGCCACCTGATCCACGATGGCGGTGGCGTACACCCCGATCACCCCGGTGGCGAGGCCGGCGCCCCCGCCCAGTGCCGCCTTGAGCAGTCCGAACCCCTTCTTCTCTTTCGCCGGGGCCGGGGTCGGGGCGGTTGCGGTCGACATGGCATTCCCTCTGATGTGACGGCAGGTCGCGATCAGCACGGGGGAATACCCGGTCCGGGGGAACGGGGCAAGGCCGATCGGGAAGGCTACCGGCCGCCGAGGGGCAGCGTCAGGATGGGGGCGGTGCCGGTCTTCGCCCCTAACTCCAGCCGCGACAACTCGACCAGCAGGGCGAACGTGGCCTTGGTGTCCCGGTCGCGGGCGTCGATGTAAAACCAGTACCCCCGGTACCGGACTGCGATGTGGGCGCGCTCCGGCGGGCGCTTGCCGTTCGCCCGGCGCACCCGGGACAGGCTGTCGAGCACTGCCGCCCAGTCGAGCCCGGCGGTCTGCGGGGCGACACCGGACGCAGGCGCGGGAACGTGTGCCGGTTGCGTCGGCCGTGCCGGCTGGGGAAGACCAGGCGAACCCCGCCGCCGGTGCCGCTCGCGCGGCGAGCGGCGACTACCCGTCGGCGAACAGGGCCGCCGCCGGCACCGAGAACCCAGGCAGCAGTTCGCTCGTCACCGCATCCGCCTCGCGAATCACCCGCACCGACCCGTCGGCGGCGTGCGCGGCCAGGGTGCGGGCGTCCGGGTCGATCACCCACACCTCCCGCACCCCGGCCCGGTGGTACTCGTCGCATTTGTCCAGGATTTCCCGCCGGCTGTCGTTCTTGCTCCGCACCTCCACCACGATCTCCGGGATGGTCTCCAGGTACCCCTCGTCCGACCGGCGGACCGGCAGCGAGGCGGTGAGGATGAACGCCGCATCCGCCCCCACCACCCGGTCCGGGTTCCGCCGCAGGATGATGCCCACCTCCCCCCGCGCCAGCCCCAGTCCGAGCAGTTGGGCGGCGTACAGGTGGTGAACGATGGCAGCCTGTCGGGCGCCGTGGATGTCACCTGGCGGGGCCATGGGGATGATGACTCCGTCTACGAGTTCGTACCGCACGTCGCCGGACGGCAGCGACCGCGGCAGGGCGGCGAGGTCGGCGACGGTGAACAGGCGGCGGGGCACCGGGGCCGGTCGCGGCGGGGTGAGGGTGGCACTCATGCCGGTAGTGTACACCGCAGTCGGCTGGGGCGGATACCATAACGCTAACCGCTCATCCTGCAGGTTCCGCCGATGCCCGCCGTGCCGCTGACCAAGTACGCCGTCCACCTCCGCCCGCAGGACAACATCGCCGTCGCCGCCCGCGGCATCCCGGCCGGCACCGAACTCCAGTTCGACGGCGGCAGCGTGACCGTGGGCAACGGCATCGAACTCGGGCACAAGTTCGCCGTCCGCCCGATCAAGGAAGGGGACGCCATCTCCAAGTTCGGGCAGGTGATCGGGTTCGCCGGCCGGCCCATCGGCGTGGGCGAACACGTCCACGTCCACAACGTGAAGGCGGACAAGTTTGAGCGGGACTACGCCTTCGGTGCCGACCTGCCCGCCCCGCTGCCCCCGCCGGCCGAGTACCGCACCTGGATGGGGTACGACCGCGGCCCCGGCAAGCCGGACCACCGGCGGTACGGCACCCGCAACTACATCGCCGTCATCAGCACGGTGAACTGCTCGGCCAGCACCAGCAAGTACATCACCGAACGCATCAAGGCGAGCGGGGTGCTGAAGGACTTCCCGAACGTGGACGGGGTGGTGCCGATCGTCCACAAGATGGGGTGCGCGCACCAGTACGGCGGGCCGGACCACCAGCAGTTGGAGCAGACGCTGGCCGGGTTCGCCAACCACCCGAACGTGGCGGCGTACATCCTGATTGGCCTGGGGTGCGAGATCGTGCAGGCCCGCGAGCTGGTCGAACACCAGCACCTCGAACTCATCCAACTCGGCGGCGGGAAGACGGTCACGAAGAAGCCGCCGACGGTGCTGACCATTCAGGAAACCGGCGGCATC
>CANJKY010000214.1 GCA_947474875.1 Gemmataceae bacterium | reverse complement strand
TCCGCTCGCTCCGCGAGCGGCCGCTCGCGGAGCGAGCGGAACACGTTCGGAGATGTACCGTGCCTGACGCCGGCGGCCCCATCCAGCAACTGCTCCAGGAGTTCGCCAAGCTCCCGGGCATCGGGCCGAAGAGCGCCGAGCGGATCGTCCACTTCTTGCTGTCCGGCGACCGGCGGGTGGCGGTCGGGCTGCGGCAGGCGCTGCAATCGGTGCTGGACCAGGTCCGCCCGTGCCGCGAGTGTTTCAACCTGACCGACGGCGGCGAGTTGTGTGCAATCTGTTCCGATCCGCGGCGGGACGGGTCGGTGCTGTGTGTGGTGGAGACCCCGCGGGACGTGACCCTGTTCGAGCGGACCGGCAGCTTCCGCGGGTTGTACCACGTCCTCGGCGGGCGGCTGGCCCCGTTGGATGGAGTCGGCCCGGAGCGGCTGACGCTCACCGCCCTGGTGGACCGCGTTCGCCGCGGCGGGGTGCGGGAGGTGATCCTGGCCACCAGCCCGACGCTGGAAGGCGACGGCACGGCGCTGTTCGTGTCGGGATTGCTGGCGGGAATGGCGACGGTGACGAAGCTGGCACGCGGGTTGCCTACGGGGGCATCACTGGAATTAACGAACTCGCAGATTTTAGCGGACGCATTGGAAGCACGGCGGGCGGTGTGATTGTGATCCTGAGAGTGGTAGGCACACTCCGTGTGCCGTTCTTTGAATCACGACGGCACACGGGGTGTGCCTACCACTCTCAGAGCAACGGGAGGGTTGAATGAGCGGCATCGGCATGAACCTGGGGATGCGGGCGGCACAGGTGCAGGGGCAGTACCTGGCCCCGCGCATGATCCAGTCGATGGAAATCCTCCAGATGCCGGTGACCGACCTGCTGGAGAAGGTGCAGGCCGAGTTGCAAGAGAACCCGTTCCTGGAGGTGCAGGAGAAGAAGGCCGGGGAGGCGGCCGAGGAGGTCGAGTTCAACCCGGACGGGGTGCTCAAACACGACGACACCGGCGACCTGGAGTTTAACCGGCTGGAGGAGATGAACAAGGACTGGAACGACCACTTCGACGCCGAACACCGGCCCAGCCGCGGGGCCTTGGAGGAACTGTCCGACCGCAAGCTGGACGCCATGCAGAACGCGGCCGACGACCCGCCCAGCCTGCAAGAACATCTGGTCGAACAGTTGGCGTATCAGGACCTGGACCCGGACATCCACGAGCTGGCCGAGTTCGTCATCAGCCACCTGGACGACAACGGGTACCTGCTGCGGCACGACCCGGAGTCGCGGGCGCTGCAGCCGATCGAGGCGGCCGACCTGGCCCGCGACTTCCACGCCCGCGAGGTGCCGACGGACGAGATGGAGGAGGCCGTGCGGGTGGTGCAGGGGCTGGACCCGGCCGGGGTGGGGGCGCGGGACACGAAGGAGTGCCTGCTGCTCCAGGTGACGGACGAGACGCCGCACGCCGACCTGGTCCGCACGCTGATCCGCGACCACCTGGAGGACGTGGCGTACAACCGCCTGCCGCTCATCCAGAAGCGGACCGGGTACGCCCTGGACGACATCGGCGAGGCGATCGACGAATTGCGGAAGCTGGACCCGAAGCCGGGCGCGCGGTTCGCCGCCGACCCCACCCGGTACGTGGTGCCGGACGTGATCGTCGAGCGGGCGGACGACGGCGAGTTCACCGTCCGGCTGACCGACGACTGGCTGCCGCGGGTGCGGATCAGCAAGCAGTACGTGGCGGTGAAGAAGGACCGCACCCAGCCGAAGCCGGTGCGGGAGATGCTCAAGGACAAGTTCCAGAAGGCGAACTGGCTGCTGTCCGCCATCGAGCAGCGGCGGACCACCCTGCGGCGGGTGACGGAGGAGATCGTCCGCCACCAGCGGGCGTTCTTCGACCTCGGCCCGGACCACATCCAGCCGCTGAAGATGGAGCAGATCGCCGAGCGGGTGGGCGTCCACGTGACCACCGTCAGCCGGGCGGTGGACGACAAGTGGGTGCAGACCCCGCGGGGGGTGTTCCCGCTGCGGCGGTTCTTCGGCGGCGGCACCAAGGCGGCGGACGGGCACGACGTGGCGTGGGAGACGATCAAGAACAAGCTGCTGGAGATCATCGGCGAGGAGGACAAGAAGTCGCCGCTGTCGGACGAGGACATCGTCAAGAAGTTCACCGACGCCGGGCTGACCATCGCCCGCCGGACGGTGACCAAATACCGCGAGGCGCTGAAGATCCCGTCGTCCCGCCAGCGCCGGGACTGGACCGCGGCGTGAGTTGAGGCGCAACAAATCCGCACGCGGATGACGCGGATTTCAGCGCGGATGAACACGGATCAGAAATAGATTGATTCTGAATCCGTGTTCATCCGCGCTGAAATCCGCGTCATCCGCGTGCCCTGCTTTTCCACTCTCCACCATGAACCTCTCTGACCAAGAATCCCAGATCAAGCTCGGCGGCGGGGCGAAGGCCATCGCCCGCCAGCACGAGAAGAGCCGGCTCACCGCCCGCGAGCGGATCGCCAAACTCTGCGATGACTTCTTCGAACTCGGCCTGTGGGCGGCGCACGGCATGTACGCCGAGTGGGGTGGGGCACCGAGCGCCGGCGTCGTCACCGGCGTGGGCACGGTGGCCGGGCGGCGGGTGATGGTGATCGCCAACGACGCCACGGTGAAGGCCGGCGCGTTCTTCCCGATGACCGCCAAGAAGGTGCTGCGGGCGCAACGCATCGCGCTGGAGAACCGCCTTCCGCTGGTGTACCTGGTCGATTCCGCCGGTGTGTTCCTGCCGCTGCAAGACGAAGTCTTCCCGGATGAGGACGACTTCGGCCGCATCTTCCGCAACAACGCCGTGATCAGCGCCGAGGGCATCCCGCAGTTCGCCGCCATCATGGGCAACTGCGTGGCCGGCGGCGGCTACCTGCCGGTGCTGTGCGACAAGCTGCTGATGACCGAGGGCAGCGGGCTGTACCTGGCCGGCCCCGCGCTGGTGAAGGCGGCCATCGGGCAGGTGGTCGATTCGGAAACGCTCGGCGGGGCGAAGATGCACGCCAGCGTGAGCGGCACCATCGACTACCGCGAGTCGGACGACGAGGCGTGCATCGAGCGGCTGAAGCGGCTGGTGGGGAACCTGCCGGCCGACTCAAGCCGCGACATGGCTATGTCGCGGCTTTCCGCCGAGCAGTTCACCCCCTTCACCCAGCCCGGCGAGTACGACGTCCGCGACCTGCTCAAGCTGCTGCTCGACGACGCCCCGTTCGACGAGTACAAGGCCGAGTACGGCCAATCCCTCGTGTGCGGCACGGGCAAACTCGGCGGTCGGCCCATCGGCATCGTCGCCAACCAGCGGAAGCGGGTGAAGACGGCCGACGGGCAGTTGCAGTTCGGCGGGGTGCTGTACGTCGATTCGTCGGACAAGGCCGCGCGGTTCATCATGGACTGCAACCAGACCCGCATCCCCATCCTGTTCGTGCAGAACGTGAACGGGTTCATGGTCGGCCGCGACTCGGAGCAGGCCGGCATCATCCGCGCCGGGGCGAAGCTGGTGAACGTCATCAGCAACAGCGTTGTGCCGAAGCTGACGCTCATCACCGGCGGGTCGTTCGGGGCGGGCAACTACGCCCTGTGCGGCAAGGCGTTCGACCCGCGGTTCATCTTCGCCTGGCCGACCGCCAGGTACGCCGTCATGGGCGGGGACCAGGCCGCCGGCACCCTGCTCGACGTGCAGGTGCAGGCGCTCAAGCGGCAGGGGAAGGAGCCGGACGCGGACGAGTTGGCCGCGCTGCGGGACAAGGTGAAGGCGAGCTACGACGAGCAGACCGACATCCGGTACGCGGCGGCCCGGCTGTGGGTGGACGCCATCGTGCCGCCGGAACACAGCCGCGCGGCGCTGCTCACCGCGGTGGAAGTGGCGACGCGATGTGATAGTGGGCGCCCGTTCAAAACCGGCGTGCTGCAAGTGTAGGTGACCCATGCCCCCGAAACCCACCCCCACCCCGCTGCACCAGCTCGCCCCCGGCCCGCCGGCCGACACGTTCGCCCTGCTCGCCGACAAGCAGAAGGGTACCACCCGCGACGGCAAGCCGTTCTTCGCCTGCAAGTTCCGCGACCTCCGCCGCGCCGTGTCCGTCATGGTGTGGGCGGACAGCTCGCACTTCGCCGCCGCCGAGAGCTGGCAGCCGGGCGGGTTCTTCAAGCTCCGCGGGGTGTACTCCGAGCACGACAAGTACGGCCCGCAACTGGACGCTTCACACATCCGCGAGGTGGTCGAGGCTGACCGGGCCGACGGCTTTCGGGAAGCGGACTTCTACGACCGCTCGCGGTTCGACTCCGACGCCATGTTCGCCGAGCTGCGGGCGCTGGCCGAAGCCGAAATCCGCGACGTGCCGCTCCGCACGCTCACCGTCACCCTGCTCGACACCCACGCCACGCCGCTCAAGCAACTCCCGGCGTCCGACCGCCGCTTCTACCCGTTCCCCGGCGGGTGGCTGGAACACGTGCTGAACGTGACGCGGAACTGCGTGTTCCTGACCGACCGCTACGTCGCCCACTACCCGGACCTGACCCCGCCGCTCAACCGCGACCTGATCGTGTCCGCGGCGATCCTGCACGACCTCGGACGGGTGGCCGAACTGCAACTGCCGGACGTGCCCGGCCAGCCCGCCGAGCAGACGGTGGACGGCCGTCTGTTCGGCCACATCTCGCTCGGCCGCGACCTGATCCGCGACGTGGCCCCCGACATCCCCGATCTGAACCCGGACCTACTGACGCTGCTCGAACACGTGGTGGTGTCGCACCTGACGCTGCCCGAGTGGGGGTCGCCGCGGCTGCCGGCCATCCCGGAGGTACTCCTCCTGCACCACGCCGACGACCTGGACGCGAAGCTGGAGATGTATGTGCGGTGCCTCACCCGCGACACGTCCGCCGGCCCGTTCACCGACCCCGACCCGGTGCTGAAGAAGCCGCTGCTCAAGCGGCGGACGGTGTAACGGGCGGGTCACCCGCCGCTCACGCCGCCTGCATGACCAGCGCGCCGTTCTGCCCGCCGAACCCGAAGCTGGTGCTCAGGCCCACCGCCGCCCGCCCGTCCTGGGCGGCGTTCGGCACGTAGTCCAGGTCGCACGTCGGGTCCGGGTGCGTCAGGTTGATGGTCGGCGGGTACACGTGCCCCTTCAGGCTCATCGCCAGCGCCGCCGCCTCGATCGCCCCGGCCGCCCCGATGCTGTGCCCGATCATGCTCTTGATGCTGCTCAGCTTCACCTTCTTCGCGTGGTCGCCGAACACCCGCTTCACCGCCGCCGTCTCCATCGCGTCGTTCAACTTGGTGCTGGTGCCGTGGGCGTTGATGTACCCCACGTCGGTGGCGTTCACCCCGGCCTCGGTCAGCGCCAGCTTGATGGCGCGGGCGCCGCCGCGGCCCTCCGGGTCCGGCTTGGTCACGCTGTACGCGTCGAAGCTGCTGCCGAACCCCCGCACCTCGGCGTAGATGTCGGCGTTCCGGGCCTTCGCCCGCTCGTACTCCTCCAGTACCAGCACCGCCGCCCCCTCGCTGATGACGAACCCGTCCCGCAACCGGTCGAACGGGCGGGACAACTCGTTCGCCGGGCGGTCGGCCCGGCTGAGCGTGCCCAGGGCGGTGTACGCCAGCAGCATGAGCGGGTCGATGCGGCTGTCGGCGCCGCCGGCCAGCATCACGTCGGCCTCCCCGCGGCCGACCATGCGGAACGCCTCGCCGACGGCCTGGGTGCCGGCCACGCAGGCGGTGACGATGGTGTTGTTCGGCCCCTGGCAGTTGAACGCCATGCTGACGTGCGCGGCCGCCATGTTCGGCAGGTGCTTGAGCAGCCACAGCGGGCCGAGCGGGGGCAGGCCGTCGGCCGTCGGCAGGCGGGTGGGGTCGAACTCGTCGCCGTCGCACGCGCGGGCCAGCGCCGGGGCCAACTCGCCCAGGTCCACCGGCACCACCCCGGTGCCCATCACCACCCCGATCCGCTCCGGGTCTTCCGATTTCAGATCGATCCCGCTGTCCTGGACGGCCAGGGCGGACGCACCCAGGCCGAATCGGGCGGCGCGGCCCATCACTTTGAGCTGCTTACGCGCGTCCGGCGGGAGGAACGGGGACGGGTCGAAGTCATGCACCTCGCCGGCCACGCGGACCGGGTGGCGGGTGGCGTCGAACGAGCGGATGGGGCCGATCCCACTCGTCCCGTGGACGCACGCGTCCCAGAACGGCTTGCGGCCGATGCCGTTCGGGGCGACGACTCCGATGCCGGTGACCACGACCCGTCGCATGGCAGACCCGGTTGGGTGCTAGCGAGCAGGCGTCCGTACCGAACCGGCACTTCCGTGTGCAGGCAGACTAGGCAGTCTGCGTAATCTACACTTAGTAAAGCCCGTCCTGGGGGTCTGGGCAATAGGAGTCCTGCATCAAACAAGCCGAAGTGGGCAAAAGTGACCGTCACCGTCGGCATGACCAGGGGTGTTATCGACAGACAGCGGGGCCGGACTTCGCTGTGTTCGGCCGATTTCGGCGAACCCCGATCGTGAGGTTGGTGGCCTCTAGGACCGCGGCCGTCCCGGCCGCTGCGGGCCGGAGGCCCGCGGTCCAAGACACCCGCCGGCGAATGTGAGTGAGCGTGGGGCGAACTGCTGATACCAT
>CANJKY010000213.1 GCA_947474875.1 Gemmataceae bacterium | reverse complement strand
CGTCGCCATGCACACCAGCGGACTGGTGGTCACGTTCGCCGAAGATCCGGCCCTCGCCCGCCGCGCCCAGCGGGAACTTACCACCGCCGAACCGTTCACCCTCGGTCCGGCGGCCGGGCCTCGCCGGGCGGCTACCCTGGAGGTGGCCGACCCGAAGGCGGCGCACGACTGGCACGAGTGGGCCGCCGCCCTGGCCGGCGTGATAGCCGTTGAAGTGGTGTTCGTCCACTGGGATGATGTCGAACAGGAGGTGAGCCATGCCGGCGCTTGACACGACCCGCCGCCAGTTCATCCGGTCGGCGGCCATGGCCGCCGCCGCGTCTGTCGTCGCCACCCGGCCGGGCACCCCGGCCGACCCGCCGAAGCCGCCGGGCGGGGTGGAACTGCCTGTGCTGCCCGGCGTGACGTGGGACAAGGCGCCGTGCCGGTTCTGCGGCACCGGCTGCCACGTGCAGGTGGGGGTGAAGGACGGCAAGGTGGTGGCGGTGAGCGGCGACCGGCAGGCGGAGGTGAACAAGGGCCTGCTGTGCGTGAAGGGGTACCACGTCGGGCATATCCTGTACGGCCCGGACCGGCTGACCACGCCCCAACTTCGCAAGAACGGCAAACTCGAACCGATCACCTGGAACGAGGCCATCGAGACGATCGCCAAGCGGATCCAGGCGGCGCCCGCCAAGTTCGCCTTCTACGGGTCCGGCCAGTGGACGGTGCCGGAGGGGTACGCGGCGAACAAGTTCATGAAGGGCGGGCTGAGCAACAACCACATCGACCCGAACGCCCGCCTGTGTATGGCATCGGCCGTCACCGGGTACATCAGCACGTACGGGGTGGACGAGCCGTACAACTGCTACGACGACCTGGACCACTGCGACGTGCTCATCCTGTGGGGGAACAACTTCGCCGAGATGCACCCGGTGCTGTTCAGCCGGTTCATCGACCGCAAATTGAAGGGCGACAAGATCACCCTGGTGGACCTGACCACCCGGCACACCCGCACCAGCGAGCGGGCCGACCACGTCCTTGTTTTCCAGCCACAATCGGACCTGGCGATTGCCAACTGCATCGCCCAGCAGGTGATCACGGCGAACGCGGTGGCGTCGGAGTTCGTGGAGAAGCACTGCACGTTCCGCAAGCCGTGGAAGAAGCCGGACGACCCGCAGACACTCATGGGCGAACCCTGCACGTTCGACGAGTACAAGCAGTTCGTCGCCGAGTACACGCCGGAGAACGTGGCGAAGACCTCCGGCCTGTCGGTCGAGCAGTTGCAACTGCTCGGCAAGCTGTTCGCCGACAAGTCGAAGAAGATCACCAGCCTGTGGTGCATGGGCATGAACCAGCACACGCAGGGCACGGCCATCAACAACCTGGTCCACGCCATCCACCTGCTGAGCGGCCACTGGGGGAAGCCGGGCGACGGCCCGCAGTCGCTCACCGGCCAGCCGTCGGCGTGCGGCACCGTGCGGGAGGTGGGCACCCTGTCGCACGCCCTGCCCGGCGACCTGCGGGTGGACAAGCCGGACCAGGCGGCGAAGGCGGAGAAGCTGTGGCACCTGCCGGCCGGCCGCATCAACCCGAAGGTCGGGTACCACACCGTGCAGATGTGGGAGAAGTTCTGCACCCCGGCCGACCAGGGGGGCGACATCGACACCCTGTGGGTGCAGGTGACCAACCCCGGGCAGACGCTGCCGAACCTACACAAGCTGTTCGACAACAAGCCGGCGAACAAGTTCCTGATCGTGTCCGACGTGTACCCGACGGCCACCACCGCGCTGGCCGACCTGGTGCTGCCGTCGGCCATGTGGGTGGAGAAGAACGGGGTGTTCGGCAACTCCGAGCGGCGGACGCAGCAGTGGTTCAAGATGGTGAACCCGCCGGGCGACGCCCGCGACGACTGCTGGCAAACGATCGCCGTCGCCCGCAAGCTGTTCGACCTCGGCCACCCCGGCATGAAGGACCAGGACGGCAAGTTCCTGTTCCACACCACCGACGACAAGGGCCAGGAAGTTCCCGTGTGGAAGTGGGAGAGCTACTACGGCCCGGTGAACGTGGACGAGAAGTTGTTCGAGGAATACCGCGAGTTCACCAGGATCAAGCACAAGGACGTGGCCCCGTACACCGAGCTGACCAAGGCCCGCGGGCTGCGATGGCCGGTGGTGAAGCAGCCGGACGGCTCGTGGAAGGAGACCCGCTACCGCTTCCTGGAGGAGTACGACCCCAACGTCGCCAAGGGCAAAGGGGTGCAGTTCTACCACTCCGTCGCCGGCGACGACAAGGCGTTCATCTGGTTTCGCCCGTACGTGCCGCCGCCGGAGATGCCGGACCAGGAGTACCCGCTGTGGCTGGACACCGGGCGGGTACTCGAGCACTGGCACTCAGGCACCATGACCCGACGGGTGCCGCAACTGAAGCGGGCGATGCCGTCCGCCTACGTCGAGGTGAGTCGGGACGACGCGGCCGCCCTGGGGGTGAAGACCGGGGACAAGGTGCGGTTGGAGACCCGCCGCGGCAGCCTGGAGTTGACCGCCTGGATCGACGGCCGCGGGCGGTGCCCGAAGGGGCACGTGTTCGTGCCGTTCTTCGACGAGACGAAGCTCATCAACCGGCTGACTCTGGAGGCACACTGCCCGTTCAGTAAGGAGCCGGACTACAAGAAGTGCGCCGTGCGGCTGGTGAAGGTGTCCGCGTGACCGGTGAACCGGAGTTGCGATGAACGATCCGACACGTCCCCCCGACCACCCACACACGGCCGCCGACCTGTTGCCCCGGCGGGTGCAGAGGTTCGCCACCCTGGTGGCGGCGGTGGCCATCGGCGTCGCCCTGTTCGGCTTCCTGACCGGCCTCCGCGAGCCGGCCCGCCCCGAGCGATCGGCCCCGCCGCCCGCGGATCACCATTCGGCCCCAACGATCGTAGCGTACTCCGAACTGCCGACGGCCGCCATTCGCCCGAATGCCGGATGGGACCGCAGCCTGGCGCAGTTGAAGTTCGACAAGCCGGATGTGTTCGCCCCGGTCGTCCGCACGGAGGAGATGAAGCAGGCCGCCCTCGCCGACCGGGCCAGGAACCGGGCGTACGACGGCGCCCCGCCAACCATCCCGCACCCGGTGGAGGCGCAGTCCGCCGCCGCCTGCCTGGCGTGCCACGGCGAGGGCATCAAGGTGGGCGACCGCATCGCATCGAGGATGAGCCACGCGGTGATGACCAACTGCACCCAGTGCCACGTCGAGCAGGCGAGCGGGCCGGTCGAGACAACCTTCGTGGGCGTGTACCGGGCCGGCCCCGGCGGGCGAGCCAACCCCGGCGCCCCGCCGACCATCCCGCACCACACCTGGATGCGAGAGAACTGCACCAGTTGCCACGGACTGCTCACCCGCTCAGGAACCCGCACCACCCACCCGTGGCTGACCAACTGCACCCAGTGCCACGCCCCGTCCGCCGCCCTGGACCAGGTGGAGTTCCTTGGAGGCCGGAAATGACCCAGCCGACGTTCACCGACGGCCCGCCGGTGCCGCTCATGGTGGAGGGGACACTGGACGCGGCCGGCCTCCGCCAACTGTTCGCCGACATCCAGTCCGCCGGCACCGTCCTCGACGTGCGGGAGAAGGGGGGGCCGGCCGAATATGCGGGCGGTGCCGGGTTGACGCCGGCCGCGGCGCTGGAGCGGCTGCTGGCGGGCGCGGCCCGGGCGGTCCAGGTTCGCTACCGGTACGAAGGACACGACTGGACGGACACTGTGTTCGCCACCGCACAGGGGTTCCGAGTCATTCGGTGTCAACACGGGTAGGCGTGCGACACCGACTGGGTCGCTGGATAACGGAAGGACAGTGGACCGGATCATGGTCGAACGGCCGCGCCGAATTGCCGAATGATCCGCAGCCAGGACTGGCAAACTCAGATGTGGTGCCAGTTTTTTCGTTCGCAAATGCAACAGCTATGCCATCATTTCCTCCGAGCACTGTCGGAATCGTCTACTAGGTTCCTATCGGCGGTCAAATTCCGGCGCCCAGAATGGGGCGGGGAGTGCGACAATAGGGAGTGAGTTCCGCCCGTATGCCCCCTCATCGGGAGCTGCGGCCATCCAGCGTCAGGGTGAATCGATGTCGGACTCCAGTCCTTCCAACCCGCCCGCTTCGAACCCGCCCGGAGACGCCGTAGGGGTGCAATCGGCCGACGGGTCGTCCGCCGCCCCGCCCGCGCCGCCGGAGGTGGCGGCGGCGGCGGCTCAGGCGGGTGGCAAGATCTCCAAGAACTTCGGCCGCTACCGGCTGAGCGAGTGCATCGGCCGTGGCGGCATGGGGGCGGTGTTCAAGGCGCACGACAAGCAGTTGGACCGTACCGTCGCGCTCAAGATCCCGTTCCTCGGGAAAGACGACGACAGCGCCCGCCAGCGGTTCTACCGCGAGGCCCGCGCCGCCGCCCTCATCCACCACCCGAACGTGTGCCCGGTGTACGACGTCGGCGAGTTCAACAACTTGCCGTACCTCACCATGGCGTTCATCCAGGGCCGGTCGATCGGCCAGATGATCGAAGGCGGGCAGGTGTTCGCCCCCGTCCAGGCGGCGGGCATCGTCCGCAAGATCGCGCTGGCCATGCACGAGGCGCACGCCGTCGGCATCGTACACCGGGACCTGAAGCCGTCGAACGTGCTGATGACCGCGGCGAACGAGCCGGTGGTGATGGACTTCGGACTGGCCCGCCGGGAAGACGACAAGAAGAGCGAGGGGCTGACCCGCCAGGGGGACATCCTCGGCACCCTCGAGTACATGTCGCCGGAGCAGGTGGAGGGGGAGACGAATGGGGTCGGCCCGCCGTCCGACATCTTCTCCCTCGGGGTAGTGCTGTACGAGATGCTCACCGGCAAGCGGCCGTTCACCGGCACCACCACCAGCAAGATGACGGCCATCCTGCTGAAGGAGGCCGACCCGCCGAGCAGCCTGCGGACGGGCGTGCCGCCGGCGCTGGACGCGATCGTGGCCAAGGCGATGGCCAAGAAGCCGGCCGACCGCTACCCCACGATGGCCGCGTTCGCCCAGGCGCTAACCGAGTTCCTGCGAGCGCCGGCGGGCCGGCCGGCGGCCGGCCCGCCGGCGTCAGCCGTCACAGCCCCGCCACCGGCACCCGTTCCGACCCCACCGTCGGCCCCGGCGTCTCGTGCCGTGCCACGGGTGGTGGAAGACCCGCCGGCCGCCCCGAACCAGCAGATCGAAACGCCGTCCCCGACGAGTACCCCCACCGCCCGGGTGAAGAAGAAGGCGAAGAAGAAGCCGCCGAAAAAGTCCCCCCTGCCGTGGGTGCTGGCCGGCGCCGGCGGGCTGGTGTTGGTCGGCGTGATCATCACGGTCGCAGTGCTGGCCACGTCCGGCGGTAAGCCGCCGGTCGCCCAGTCGCCGGCCACGGGCGGCGGCGGTCCGCCGCCTCCGCCCGTCCCGCCCGACCGCGGTGGACCGCCCGACCGCGGCCAGCCCGACCGCAGTAGCCCAAACGCGCCCGGCGCAGACAACAGGCCGCCCGAGCCGAGAGGGCCGAACCCGCCGAAACCCCCGGGCCCGCTGCCGCCGGCAGAGTTGCCCGTCGTCCTGGATGCCGGCACCGACCCGTTGCCCGTCGGCGGTGAACGGAAGGTCAAGGTGCGGGTGGAACGGAAGGGGTACGGCGGGGCGGCGCGGCTTCAGGTGGCCGGTCCTAAACAGGTGGTCATCACCCCGTCCGAGGTCACCATCCCCGGCGGGAACTCGGATCCGACGGTCACGCTGACTGTGCAGTTGACCGCCGCCCCGCCCACGTCGGAGGTAGCGCTGGACGTGACTCTCACGCCGGAGCGGGAGTCGAAGCGGCCGCCGACCAAGGCGAACGCCTCCGTGCCGATCGCCGCCGGCCCGTGTCAACAGGCGATCTTCATCACGGAGCGAGGCGGCGACACCTTCGGCCCGGTCGCGTTCACCCCCGACGCCGCCCTGGCCATCGTCGGGTTCACCGCCAAGCCGGGCGCGACTGAACCGCCGCCGGGCCAGCAGTCGGGCAACCAGCCGCCGGGCAGTCCGCCTGAACCGCCGAAGCCGGGCGAACCTGGATCGGGCGGGAACCAGCCGAAGCCGGGCGATCCGCCGAAGCTGGATCCGAAGAACCTGCGTGCCATCAACCTGCAAACCGGGGAACTGATCCGCCCGCTCGCCGGACAGAACGCCCGCGCCGCGGCGCTACACACCATTGCCGACGGCAAGATCGTGGCCGCCGTGGGCGCCGATGGCCGGCTCGCCTTCTGGGACTTGGCGTCCGGCAAGTTACAGATCCAGACGGACCCGCTGAAGGTGCTCGCCTTCGCCGCCGCCCCGGACGCCAAGCGGTTCGTGGTGGTGGTGCCGGGCGGCATCCTGCGGTTCAACGAGAAACTCGCCCTCGCCGGCCCAGCCATCACCATGGCGTCGGTAGTGGGTAAGGGGGCGGCCGAGGACGCGCTAAATGTGGTCGCCGTGAACGCCGACAAGAAGGCGGTGGTCGGAGGGGTGGACGGTAAGCTGTTCCTGCTCGACCTGGACGGCAAGCACAAGGCGAAGCCGCTGGCCGGCCCCACCGAGGCCGTGCTGTGCGCCACCTTCGCCCCGAAGGGCACGCAGGCGGCGACCGGCGGCGGCGGGGCGATGAAGGTGGGCACGCTCCAGCCGGGCCAGGAGAACGCGGTG
>CANJKY010000212.1 GCA_947474875.1 Gemmataceae bacterium | reverse complement strand
GGCGCCGCCGGTCGTGCGATCCGATGTAGTCAGGTTTAGGCGACGGCCGGGCGACGCATCCGCCGGCCAACGAACCCGAACAGACCCACGCCCATCACGGCGAGGACCACCGCCGGCGGGGCGGGGACTTCTTCGATTAAGCCACCTGTAGTGACAACACCGTCGTACTCGAAGCCGGTGCTGTAATACGAATCGCTTTTGCCGGACGTGCCGATGCTCTGCACATGCAGGCCGATCCGCAGGCCGCCGGTCACATCGTTCGTCCACCCGCCGTCGCGGGCCTTCATCAGCGCTCGGATCGTGTCCGCGTACTTCTGGCCGTCCTTCAGATCGAAGTCGAACTGTAGCCACTCGGTGGTGCTGGTGGCGGTAGCGTTGTTAACCCCGTTCTCCTTGACACCAGGCGCACCAGAGTCCGAGTCCGCGCTCAGCCCGGCGGAGGTGTTGAAATTTATCGCGTTCCCACCGGGCAGGTCGCCAGGGTTCGCGTTCTTCGAGTACTTGACCCCGCTGCCGAAGTCAAGGCCGAACGTCGACCCGACGAGGGAGCCGTCGTCGAAGTAGATATCGGTGATCGACGAGGCGGTGCTGCCCACGTTCCGAAAAACAAACCGCACGCTCCAGCTGTTCGTGGTCGAACTGTACCCCAAGTCTTGGATGTTCAGCCGGAGTTGGCTCGCCACGTTACTATCAGCGACGTTGGTCAGTCGCGTAAACGTCACATTATAACCGGCACCGGCGTTGCTGGTACTCAAGCTGAGTGCAGCGAAGGCCGCCACTGCTGCGGCGAAAAAGCCGCGTCTAGTCGAGGTGTGGCGCATTGGGCGTTCTCCACTCCTGGGATGAAAACTCTCAGCCAAGCCACACGTGGGCACGATCCGCGCGCGTACTTGTGAGGATCAGGGGAAAATTTACACGACCGGCAAAGGTGATTCAAGCCATCCGACCGATTTCTAATGATTTGTTATATTCTGCGCAGCACAGGTCAAATGGAACCTGATTTGCTGTCGGATTTTTCCGCAGCGGGCAGGCTGTCCGCAAATACGTCAGTTCGCTGCCAGTTACGTCTAACCCCCAGTCCTGGCAACAATCGCACCACTGGCGCCCAAACTCACCCCACCGCGATGCCGCGGTCGAACCCTGCGTCGTAGGCGAAGCGGTCGAACAATTTCACTCCGCCGGCCGACCACCCCTGGTACCGCGGGCCGCCGCCCGGCCCGGCCCCGACCACCACGTCCGGCTTGTTGTCCCCGGTCACGTCCGCGGCCGTCACCCGCGACCCGCCGCCGAACCCGCCGAACGGGTCGAACTCGGACACCACCCCCAGGCTCCGCCCGTCGATCACCCGCACGGCCGACCCCCGGCCGGCTTGCCCGGCGATCAGGTCCGCCACCCCGTCCCCGGTCACGTCTCCTGCGGCCACGTTCAGCCCGCCGCCGAACGAGGTGTCGAACGCGAACAGCGAGCGGACCTCGGTCAGTGTGATGCCGTCGAACACCTTCACGTGCGGCCCGCCGCCGCTGCCGGCGGCGGTGGCGATGTCGGCGATGCCGTCTCCGGTCACATCCCCGGCTGATGCTCGCACCCCGCCGGTGAACCCCGGGGCGTACGCGAAGAAACTGCGAACGATCTGCCCGGTCTTCCCGTCGAACACCTGCACGTGCGGCCCGCCGCCGCTGCCGGCCGAGGTGATGACGTCCGCGATCTTATCCCCGGTCACGTCCCCGGCGGCCACCTGCACCCCGCCGCGGAACGTCGGGGCGTAGGCGAAGAAGCTGCGGACCAGTCGCAGGTCGGTGCCGTCGAAGATCTGCACGTGCGGCCCGCCGCCGGACAGCGCGCCGGTGATGATGTCGTCCACCCCGTCCCCGGTCACGTCGGCGGTGGCCACGCTGATCCCGCCGGTGAACCCGGCGTCGTAGGCGAAGAAGCTGAACCGCTCGCTGCCGTCGGCGTGGTACACCCGCACGTGTGGCCCGCCGCCCGGCCCGGCCGCCACCGCGAACAGGGACGCTCCACCCCCCGGAGTACGGGGTAACGGCGGCGGCGGGGATCCGGGCAGCGGCACGGGGAACTCGTCGTACCCGATGTCGTACCCCGACCCCTGCGGCCGGACGTCGGCCTCGAAGTCGTAGCCCGGGGCGTGGTCGGCGGTGCCCCGGTCGATGGCCGGGCTGCCGGCCTTCAGGTGGTAGTCGCCGGCGGCGGCGTTCACGAACAGGGCGGTCGGGTCGGCGACGGCGAACGAGTGCGTGTCCTGGCCGGTGGCCGCCCGCCAGGCGGCGAGCGAGATGCCGGACCCGCCGCCGTCGGCCGAGAACCGGTCCTCGACCGCGTTGTAGTCGCTGGTGAACCCGCCCAGGCTGTCCGCCGAGATCGTGATCGCCCCGCGGAACGAGTGGTAGCTGTAGAACACGTTGTTCCGCACCGTGTTCCCGGTGCTGGCGTCGCTGATGTTCAGCGCCCACCGCCCGGAACCGGTCGCCCCGGCGTTGGACACCAGTACGGTGTTGTTCACCACCCGGTTGCCGGTGGACGGCTGGCCGCCGTCGATCTGGTACAGGGAGATGCCGCTCGCCCGGGTGTTGTAGATCAGGTTGTTGCGGATGGTGGAGTTCTGCACCCCGTCGCAGTTGATGCCCGACCCGCCGGCGGCGCCGTTGTCGTACAGGGTGTTGTTCTCGACGACGGCGCCCGAGATCACCCCGTCCCCGTCGGTCGTCCCGCCGCCGTCCCCGGCCGACAGGTCGCCGTTCATGTGGATGCCGTTGGCGTTGTTCCCCCAGCAGGTGTTCCCGCGGATGACCGGCCGGTCCCCGCTGTTGCCGACGTAGATGCCGTGCTCGGCCACGCTCCGGGAGCACACGTTGTTCTCGATCAGCAGGTCGTCGCTGAACCCGGTGAGGATGCCCCACCGCCCGTTCTGGTCCATCGAGTTGTTGCGGATGATCACGAAGTCGTTGGTCACCGACCGGATGCCGGTCCGCGGCATGCCGTTCACCGTGAACCCCTCGACGGTGACGTAGCTCGCCCCCTCCAGGTTGATGCCGTCCGGGGTGACCGGGTTGCGGGCGGTGATGGCCGCCCCCGGCTGGGCGGAGAAGGTGATGCGGGCGGCGGCGGTGCCGCTGGTGGTCAGGTTGAACCCGGTGTAGTTGCCGGCGGCCACCACCACCGTGTCCCCGGCGGCCACCTTGCCGGCGGCGTACTGGAGGGTGAGCCACGGGGCGGCCGCCGAGGTGCCGACGTTGGCGTTCGACCCGGTGGGGGCCACGTAGAAGGTGGCCGGCACCGCCCGGTCTTCCAGCTTCTCGGCGCGCAGCAGGGTACGGAACCGGTTCACGGCGGCCTCCGGGTGGGGCGGGCGTAGTCCAAGCGAACCGTCAAGAATTAGGTTGGATTCGGCGCCGAAACAAGGGCCGCGGTCGAAGTGTGCGGACGAGGTGACGGAAAACCCGACGTGGCGGGGAAGGGGTGTATCCGCCCCGCACCCCCTGACAGCGTGTGGTGGGTGTGGGGCGGGCGTTCGGTCAGGTCACCGACCCGTCTTCATCGTCTGGAACGACGCCACCGGAGGCCCGCCGCCTCGTGCCGCACCCCCGGGAGCGCCACCTCCGCCCGACCGGTGGTTCAGGAAGTACCCGTAGTGGTTCTGGAACTGGGCGGGCACCCCGGTCTGCCCGAGGTCGTTGCCGTACAGCTCCTGGATGGTCCGCTGGTTCGCGGACACCGCCGACTGCACCGCCTGTAGGGACTGGCGGGTGGCTTGCTCCGGCCGCACCAGGCCGTAGTAGTTGATCGCCGGCGAGCTGCCCGGCCGCAGGAGGTTCAGGTACGGGCTGTACGCCGGCCGGACGGGCGGGCCGGGCGGCTGGGCGGCGGCCGGGCCACCCCACCCGACGACGGTGAACAGCGCCAACAGGACGGTGGTTCTGGTCGTGCTCATAAACGGTCACCTCGCGGGTTGATGGCGCGGGGGTTAGCGGAACCCGCCGGCCCCTTGGTTGAACCCCTGGTTGCCGAAGCTCCGCACCGCCTGCGTGCCGAGCAGGACGACGCCGGTGACCCGCTCGAACGGGGCGATGATGCGGGACAGGGCGGTGTCGATCCGCACCAGCCGCTGGGAGGCCACGTACACGCGGTCGCCGGGCAGCAGCTGGTAGTTGGTGGTCGTCTCCCCGCAACCGACCACCGCGTTCCAGTTCACCGGCAGGATCTGCGGCGGGCTGCCGGCCGGGGCCGGGCGGGCCACCCAGATCTCATCCGTGCTGGACACCGGCGACAGCCCGTTCACCTGGGCGATGGCGTCCAGCACCGTCTCGTTCCCGGTGCACGGCAGCCGCTGCACCGTCTGCCCGGCCCCGCCCCCGTCCAGCACCACGTAGATCAGCTTGCTGTTGAACCCCTGCACCTCGATGATCACTTCCGGGTCGATCAGGGTCTGGGCCAGCTGCGCTTCGACCGCCCGCTTCACCTCCGGCAGGGTGAGGCCGACCACGCTCACGCTGCCGTACGCCCCCAGGCTGATGGTGCCGTCCGGCCGCACCAGGTGGGCGCCGCTCACCCGCTGCGCCGCCCGCGTCTGCGCCAGAGTCAGGTTGACCTTCGGATCCTTCAGCTTGGCGGCGGTGGTCAGGTGTTGTTCGACCGCCGCCTTCGCCTCGGCCAGCGTCTTGCCCACCACCGACACCGGCCCGCCGTACGTCGGCCCCAGGTTGATGGTGCCGTCGGTGTCCACCGAGAACTGGCCGGTGAGCGGCTCGTTCGGCAGCGGGTCGGCCAGTTGCAGGGCGAGCACGTCCAGCGGCTCGACCTTGTGCGGGGGTTTCGGCACCCCCTTCACCGCTTCGATGAGCAGGATGTCCGGCGGCTCGACCCGGTACGCCGGGTGGGTGGTCTTGTCCAGTTCGCGGGGCACGTCGGCCGGCGGGACGGGGGTCGTCGTGTTCCCCCGGTTCTGACACCCGACAAACGCGGCGGCGACCAGGACACCTAAGGTCGTCTGCCACACAACTGATCGTCCGCGCATCCCAAACCCCCCAGGCGTCGCTCGGACCGTGTCGCCTGTATCGGTCATGACGATTGGGGGGGTTCAATTTTTACTCCCAGTTGGGCGAACTCCCGACACGGCTCAAGTCACCGGTTGGCCGCCTCCATCGCCCGGTACGCCGGCCACTCCAGCGGGTGCAGGTCGGTTCGCTTCAGTTTCAGCCGGACCGCCTCCCGCCACGCGGCGGACGCGGCCAGTTTGTCCCCGGTCTTCTCTTCCAACTGGGCCAGGTGGAACTGGGCGACCGCGTTCGGGTTGCCGTCCAGGGCCTGCTTGAGCAAGTTCCGGGCCGCCTTCAGGTCGTCTTTCGTCCCGCGGGCGGTCAGGACGGTCGCCTCGGTGTCGAGCAGGTCGGGCACGGGGCCGGCCTTCCCCTTCGCCTGAGCGAGCAGGGCGAGCGCCTCGTCGTGCCGCTGGCGGTGGGCGGAGATCAGGTACGCCAGGTTGTTCAGCACCGACGGGTCCGGGCGGTCGCCGGCGGCCAGCCCGCGGTACAGCTCGATGGCGTCGTCGAACTTGCCCTGTAGGTTGCGGACGTAGGCCAGTTGGCGGGCGAACTCCGCCTGCTCGTTGGCCGCCGTCGCCGCCCGCCGGGCGTCATCGACCCACCCGGCCACCTTCGCCAACTGGTCGGCGGACGGCTCGGCCACCGCCGTCAGCACCTCCACCGCCGCCTGACACACCACCACCTTGCGGGCGGTCTTGAGCGCCGCCTCGCACACCGCCAGCGCCTCCGCCGGCCGGTTCTGCCGGGCCAGGAACCCGGCCATCAGCACCGCCACCTCGGGCGACTTGTCCCGGTTCGCCTCGACCAGCTTCTTGAAGTACCCCTCCGCCTCGGGGATCAGCCCGACCTCCTCGGCCAGGGCGGCCAGGGTGCCGAGCGGCGGGTTCGGCCGGCCGGCCAGCTTGGCCAGCTCGGCTCGGGCGGCGGCCTTGTTGTTCAGCCCGGCCAGCACGCGGACGCGGAGTTCGGCCGTCGGCACGGCGTCCGGCTCGAGGACGGCCAGCTTGGTCACCAGCGGGTCCGCCTCCCGGAACTCCTTCTGCTCCACCAGCCAGGTGGCGTAGAACGCCAGGTACAGGCGGCTGTTCGGGTTGGCCCGCAGCAGCTCGGCCATCGTCAGGCGGACACCGCCGCGGTCGCCCACCTGGTTGTACAGCAGGGCCAACTGGAACCGCTCGGCCGCGGCCAGCCGGTCGCGGTCGGCCTCCAGCAGCTTGATCGCCTCCAGCTTGCTCGCCCGGTCCCGCTGGATGGACAGGACGGTGATCCGCGCCCGCCGGTCGTCCGGCGAGTCCTTCAACAGGGCGATCGCTTTCTGGGCGGTGGTGAAGTCCGGATCGCCCGCCAGGCAGACGGCGAGCATCTGGTTGGCCGACTGCTTCTCATCGGGGGTGGCCCCCGGGCGGGACTTCACCCGCTCCCACGCCTCGCGGGCGGCCGCCCACTGCTGGGTGTCGGTCAGGTAGTTGGCCTCGGCGGCCAGCACCGTGGCGCTGGCCGGCTGCTCGGTGCGGGCGCGGGCGAACGCCGCCTTCGCCTCGTCGGCTTTACCGAGCACCCCGTTCCCCAGCGCGTCCACCAGGGCGGCCGCGTCCTTCTTCACCTTCCCCTTCGCCTCGGCCAGGG
>CANJKY010000211.1 GCA_947474875.1 Gemmataceae bacterium | reverse complement strand
GGCACACGGAGTGTGCCTACCACTCTCAGACTTCCACCCAGCAACGGCGGGAGGTTGGCCGACTCCAGCCGCCGCCATCCCTCTTCGCTCCAGTCCGGCTCGCCGGCCGGCCACAGCGGGCCGAAGCCGCGGTCGCTCAGGTGGGCCACGTCCGCGTCCAGCAGCGGCCGCGGGACCAACCCGGCGGCGTCCGCCGCCCGCACCCCCTGCACCGCGAACACCGCCGCCCGCTGGGCGTTTGGCGCCCGGCACACGTCGGCGGCGAACGCCGCCGCCGCGAACGCCAGTTCCGCGTCCTCCCCCGCCTTCGACGGCCCGAGCATCCGCGCCGCATTCGCCCCGGCGGTGGCGGCGGTGCGGGCGATGTCCGCGGCCAGATCCAGCGTGAACCGCGACACCGGCTGACCGCGGACGAACCGCTCGGTCACACTCAGCGACGCCGCCACCGCGTTCAGCCACTCCACCGCCTCCGGCCCGTATACGTCGGCGGCGCGGGCGATCACCGGGGCGAGCCGCTTCGCCGCCCGCCACGCCACCTCGGTCACCGCCCGGCGGTCCGCCGCCGCGAACAGCGGTTCCATTTCGCTCCACATCATCGCTCACCCTCGCCGGTTCAGCCCAGGGATGAAATTTGCCTCATATGTAACAAGTCACCCTCGTCCGGTCATCCCTCAGCGGGGCTGATCGTCTAGAATAGCGATCCTTCTTTCGTCCCCATGTTCCGGAGACCGGCATGAACCGCCTTGCCACCGCCCCGGTAATCCTGGCTCTCGTGCTGCCCGCGTTCGCCGCCGACCCGCCGAAGCCGACCGCCGCCGAGGAGAAGCTACTCGCCAAGCTGAAGGACCTGAAGGGCGAGGCAACCCTTGATCCGGAGCTGGACCCGGCCGCCCGGGTGTCGGTCATGTTCGAGAAGGCGGAGGACAAGACGGTGTTCGCCTTTTACAAGGAAGACGCCATCGGGGCGGTGGAGATCCGCAACATCAAGGGGCTGGACGACCAGGGGTTCGCCGGGCTGAAGCGGATGAAGAACCTGCAGAAGCTGGTGCTAGCCGGCGGCGACCTGAAGTACCTGGAGGCCAAGCACCTGAGCGAGTGCCCGAAGCTGACCACCCTGTACGTCGGCGGGGTGAAGATGTCCGACGCCGCCATCATCGGGCTGAAGGGGCTGACCAAGCTGAAGACGCTCGACCTGCTGGACGCGCCGATCTCCGACAAGTCCATCGACACCATCGTCCAGTTCGCCGACCTGGAGAACCTGAACCTGTCCGGCACGAAGATCACGGACGCCGGGGTGAAGAAGCTGCTCGGGATGAAGAACCTGAAGCGGCTGGAGCTGAACAACAGCAAGGTGACGCGGGCCGGGTACGACGCGCTGATCTCGACGCTGGAGAAGGAGAAGCGGGAGCTGATCGTGCGGTGGTGAGTCGAACCGGGTAGCCGCGACCCAACGGGGAGCGCGTGAGCGTGGGCCGCCGGCCCCTCCGGGGCGGGGCGTTGTGTGGTTCCGTTACCCAGGGCTTCCGCCCTGGGCTACATCCGGCGGCCGCTCTGCGGCGAAAGAACTGGGGTGAGCGATCCTGTGCGGAAACGAGTGGGCGAAGGGCGGTCTTCCGGCACCGGAGGTGCCCGCGGTTGTAGCCCAGGGCGGAAGCCCTGGGTTGGGATCACGAGGTCGAACCCGCCCCGGAGGGGCCGGCGACATACGCCGCTCACCTCCTCAGCAAGAACTCCTTCGAGTTGAGCAGCCCCCAGGCCACGTCCTCCCACGCCGCCCGCTTGTCGGCGGCCGACTCCACATACCCCAGCAGCTTCTTCGCCTCGGCCGCCGTCGGTGGGCGGGCCACCGCCGCCAGGTACAGCTCGTCCAGCGCCTCGGCCGCCGGTTTCGCGGTCAGCCGGCCGAGGCGGTTGTCCGATTTCCGCAACAGCCCGTTCACCAGCTCGCCGGTCATCATCTGGAACGCCTGCAACACGCCGGGGTCGTCGCTCCGCTCGCACTCACAAGTGAGCAGGCGGTCCGGCTTGCCGAACACCTTCAGGAACCGCATGCCGCTGCCGCCGGCTTGCCGCCGCCCCTCCATCGGCGTGGCCGCCATCTCCCCGGCCCGCGTGCCGGTCGGGTAGCCGGGCAGCTTCAGTTCGACGCCCAGCGTGTTCGCCACCGCGTCCATCAACTGCTCGGCTTCCAACGGGTGGACCCGTGCCCGCGAGAAGTGCGAATCGTCCGCCAGGTTCGTGTCGTTCGGCGATGCCGACAGTTGGTACACGCGGGAAGTCATGACGTGCCGGATGAGCGGCTTCAGCCGGTACCCGCCGGCGGCGAACTGCTTCGCCAGGTGGTCGAGCAACTCCGGGTTGGTCGGCGGGTTGGCCGCCTTGAAGTCGTCGATCGGGTCCACGATCCCCCGGCCGAGCAGGTGCGCCCACACCCGGTTGGCCTGGGCTTTGGCGAAGAACGGGTTGCCGTCCGCCGTCAGCCAGTCGGCCAGCGGCGTGAGGCGGTCCGCCCGCCCGGCCAGTTCCGGCGTAACCGCCCCGAGGAACTTCGGCCTCGCATCCCCGCCGCGGGGGTGCGGAAGTTCCCCGGCGGGCTTGGCGAACACCACCTGCTCGCCGTTGAACTCGTGCTTGTCCAGGTCGTCCTTGCGGTTGTTCTCGATCACCCGATAGTCGATGCGGGCGAACACGGCGGCGAACCGGTGGTAGTCGTCCTGCGTCCACACGTCGAACGGGTGGTTGTGGCAGCGGGCGCAGCTCACCCGTAGGCCGAGGAACACCTGGGCGACGCCCTCCGCCCGCAGGTACGGGTCGCGGACCGCCCGGTAGAAGTTGGCCGGCGGGGTGGCGTAGGTGCTGCCGCGGGCGGTGAGGATGTCGCGGGCGAAGTCGGTGAGCGGCTTGTCCTCGGCCACGGCCGTGCGGATCCAGCGGTGGAACACCTGCACGCCCTTCTTGTCCAGGCTCTTCTCCTCGTTCCGCAGCAGGTCGGCCCACTTCTGCGCCCAGTACGCGGCGTACTCGGGGCGGTCGAGCAGCGTGTCGATCAGCTTCGCCCGCTTGTCCGGCGACGAATCGGCCAGGAACGCGCGCACCTCGGCGGCGGTGGGGGTGATGCCGCACGCATCGAGGAACGCCCGGCGGAGGAAGACGGAATCGGAACACAGGTCCGACGGGGTGATGCGGAGGCGGGCGAGGTCGGCGTACACCAGCGTGTCGATCGGGTTGTTCGCCGGCAGCTTCGACAGGTCCGGGGCCGGGCGGTCGGGCAGGAAAGCGATTCGCACGGGCACCTGCCGATCCAGGTAGCGGACCAGCACCACCACCTCGCCGAACTGTTCACGGACGACTGCGCCGGTCGGCTTCACCGCCGCCACCCCGACGTTGCTCAACTCGAACGCCACCAGGTTCGTCACGTCCCGCGTGCGGCCGTCGGAGAACGTGGCGGTGGCCGTGATCGACACCCGGTTCGCTGGTTCGACCAGGACGTGCGAGGTGCCGTTCACGCTCAGCTTCGTCAGCTTCGGCACGTCGCTGCCGTCCACCCGACACCCAGCCTCGATCCACCGTCGCAGCACTGCGTACTCGGTACTCCGTACTGAGAACCGGCTGCCGCCTTCGTGCGGCACCTGCCCGGCGGCCTTCTGCAACAACAGGCTGTCGGCCGGGCGGTGCAGGTCCGTCCGCCGGCCGAGCATTCCGCGGGTGATGGCGGCGTGATCCCCTTCGGCGTCTTCCCCTTTCAGCGACAGCTTGAACCCGCCCTTGCCGTTCAGGTTGCCGTGGCACGCGCCGGCGTTACACCCGGCCCGCGTGAGCACCGCCTGCACGTCGTTGCGGAAGGAGACATCCGCGGCGAACGCCGGGGACATGAACAACAGCAGCAGGAGCCAGCGGAGCGGCATGGATCGGCTCAGGCGGGGAAGAGCGCAAGCAGGTAGGCGAGGATAGGGTACCACGGCGGGCGGGGAGACGCCACATCTTCGCCGCGACCACCGGGAGCGGTGCTAGCTCGGCCGCTCCCGGTGGTCGCGGCGAAGAAAGGGCTGTAAACCGGCCACCCGAAAATCCCGAATTTCCCCAGGCCCGGCCAAATCCGCCCGTTCAGCCGGCGAAACACTTCTTGTCCGCCGCCCCGACCCCGTACCCACGACGCGAGCCGAGCGGCACCCATACCGAACGCAACCCGTTCCGCTGCCACCTCTTGAGGACCGAGTGATGAAACTGAAGAAGATCGTGCTGCTGGGTGGGGTGATCGCCCTGGGCGTGGCGTTCATCGGCACCGGCACCGTCCGGAAGCTGGCCGCCTACGCCAAGCAGGAAGTGCAACAGTTCGCCGACAAGGCGGGCACCCCGGAGCGGGAGATCGAGCGGCTCCGCGAGGAAGTGAAGTCACTGGACAAGACCGAGCGGCAACTGAAGGACGAACTGGCTCAAGAGATCGTTCAGTCGGACCGGCTGAGCAAGGCGGTGGCCGACCTGCGGACGAAGGTGAGCGCCGAGCGGAGTGACGTGCTGGCGTTCGCCGACAGCATCAAGAAGGCGGACAAGCAGGTGTCGGTCGGCAAGCGGATGCTGAGCATCGACGACGCCAAGCGGCAGCTCAAGCTGGACACCCAGGCCGTCGCCCAGCGGGAGATGACGCTCAAGACGATGGAGTCCACCCTGGGTAACCGGGAGGAGGCCAAGAGCATCCTCACCCAGAACCTGAACGAGATCCAGGCGGTGAAGTCGGACCTGACCAACACCCTGGACGCGCTGGAGGTCGAGTACAAGGCGCTGCGGCTGCAAGCCACCAAGAACAAGTACACCCGCGACGACAGCAAGCTGAGCGCCGTCCGCGAGGGGATCGAGAAGCTGAAGGAGAAGCTGGAGGTGCAGCGGGTGCGGATCGGGCTGGACACCGGCAAGGGCCGCATCGACGCCCCGGTGACCGAGTCGGTGGACGACATCCTGGCCCCGCTCACCGGCAAGAAGGCGGGCACCACCCAGATCGGCGACTGACCGCCGGCTGAGTGAACGACCCCACGAGACGCCGCGGCACCCGCCGCGGCGTTTTCGTTTTCCGGCCGGCGGTTCGCCCTCACTCGCTCTGGGATCGGGCCGGCGGTTCTGCTAAGCTGAAAGGGCGGCACCGCCGCAGGGGCAGGAGCGGGGCGGATGGGCATTTACGACCGCGAGTACTACCGGGACGACGCCGGCGGGTGGTGGAACACCATCACCTACCGTGGCACGGTCACGCTCATCGCCGTCACCGTCGTGTGCTTCTTCGCCGCCGTCGCCACCCGAGGTCCGGACGGCGGGCCGGGGTCGTTCGTCGAGGCCGTGCAGTTCGACCCGCGGGCCATCCTGAGCGGGCAGGTGTGGCGGGTGGTCACCTCGTTCCTGGCGGTGTCGTCGTACAGCCTGGTCGGGCTGATCTTCGCCGCGCTCGGCCTGTACTGGTTCGGGTCTGAGGTGGAGACGGTGTACGGCACCCGCCGGTTCGTCACCTTCTACCTGGCGGCCGGCCTGCTGGCGAGCGGGGTGAAGCTGTTGCTGCACGTGTTCGGGATCGGCCCGGAGATGGTGACGCTCGGGCCGGCCGCCCCGCTGTTCGCCACCCTGGTGCTGTTCGCCTGCCACTTCCCGCACACCCACATCCGCATCTTCTTCGTGCTGCCCATCCCGGCGTGGGTGCTGGTGGCGGTGGCCCTCGGGCTGTACCTGTTCTCCCTGTCCGTCGGCGGGCCGAACCCGTCGCTGGCCGAGCCGCTCACCGGGGCCGGGTTCGCGTTCGCGTACCACCGCACCGCCGGCCGACTGCTCGGGTTCGCCGACGGGCTGTTCGCCCGCCGCCGGGCCGCCCCGCGGCTGAGCGTGTACGACGAGCCGGACACCCCGTACCGCCCGGCCCCGTCGTCGGCCCGCGAGCGGGAGGGGGATGCGGTGTCGGCCGGGGTGCCCGCCCCGCGCGCGGGGAGCGTGGACGAGTACCTGGAAGCGAAGCTGGACGCGGTGCTGGAGAAGGTGGCCAAACACGGCAAGGGCAGCCTGACGGCGGACGAGAACGACGTGCTGCTGCGGGCGAGCGAGGCGTTCAAGAGGCGGCGGGGGTAAAAGTGTTCTGCTCGCTCCGCGAGCGGGTTCGGGAAGACCGCTCGCGGAGCGAGCAGAACACGGGGTCGCTGTCAAGACCCTGTCAGTGAACACCCGGGCGGGCGGCGGATTTCCGCTTGACTCGCCCGGTCGGACGTGTGATGTGTGGAGTGTAGGGGTTGTGACCGGCGGGCGGGTTCATCCGACTCGTACCACCCGCCGCCGGCAGGACATCAAGGGCATCGCCATGCAACGGTTCTTCTGCGACGCGTGCACCAAGGAACTCCGCGCCGGCACCGACCGCCGGTATGTGGTCCGCATGGAGGCCCGGCGGGTGGACGAAGTGGCAGACGGGAAGCTGACCGCCGCCGATCTGGACGGGCAGGACGACCCGGACCACATCGACGCCATGGACGAGCTGCTGGCCGCCGCCGACGACGACACCGAACTGGAGCCGACCCCCACGACCGCCGCCACCCCCGAGCCGGTCGAGTACGACCTGTGCGACGGGTGCTACGCCCGCTTCCACGCCGACCCGCTCGGCCTCGACCGCGCCCGCAAACTGTTCTTCAGCGCCAACTGATTCGACCCCGGCGAGCCGGTAGCAG
>CANJKY010000210.1 GCA_947474875.1 Gemmataceae bacterium | reverse complement strand
GAACAATGCGCTGGAGTTTGTCCGCGTGGGCCTTGTGAGCCTTCCGTTCCGGGTCTTCTTTCGACGGCGGGTCCGGGTAACCGTTCGGCTCCAGGAACGTCTCGTAAGCCCCGCACTTCCGGTGCTCGATGATGACGACTTGGGAAATCGAGGTGTGCAGTTGCAGCGCGATCTGGAGGTGCTCGATGAAAACCTGCTGCCAATGCAGTCGCGGCAGGAGGGGGCGGCATTTGCAGTTTGGCGGCTTCGGTGCGGGAAGGTGGTCGGCACTGAAGTCCAGCGTGGCACCGAGGGCCGCCCCGGCAAGAATGAAATGGTCGTACTTCCCGGTCAGCTTCAGATCCTCCAACTTCTTCGCAATGATGGTGAAGAATCGGAAGTCGATGCATGTCAGGAGCAGCGCCTCTGCGTGCGGAGTCGAGTCATCGAACTTGAGCGATCGAATCGCCTTCTCGACGGTGGCGTGTTTCTTGGCCATGTTGGTCTCGCGGTCAAGTGTCGGAACGAATTACTCACAGCCTACGGCGACACCGTAACAGCGCCAAGCACGAAGGCAGAACCTCACCCGCTTTACCTGCACGGGGCGAGGCCGAGGGCTTATGATCTCTTCGATCAAGCACGGCTGGATCGTTTCTTTGTCCCAGCAACCGCTCGGCTGCTCCGCCAGTTCGGGCCGTGCCAAACTGGCCGCTGTTGCGGGCGGGCAACCGGCCCCCTTGCCCTTGAGGTTGCGGCCCCGTTTCCGCCCGTTCGGCGGACCGGCGGCCTCTGTGCGTGGGAAGTACCGCAGGCCCCGGTCTGGTCATGCGTCAAGATCCTAGCGTTGACCGCCCTTGATTCTGTAAGAAAAACAGGCTACAATTCCTTACATGAGCGGCAGGAACAAGTCAACGCAAGCCATTGATTCGAGGATAGTTGCCACCATTCGTGGCTGCGGACGTGGCTCCGTGTTTGTTCCCGCTGACTTTTTGGACATCGGCAGCCGGGAGGCGGTCGATGTCGCCCTTCATCGGCTCGCACGGCTGGGAACGATCCGCCGCCTCGCTCGCGGGATATACGACTTTCCGAAAGAACACCCGGTGCTCGGGACGCTTTCGCCGTCTGCCGAGATCGTGGCACAAGCACTGGCGGGCCGCGACCGCACACGCCTCCAGCCGGCGGGGGCGTATGCCGCGAACGCTCTGGGCCTGTCCGAACAGGTGCCGGCCAAGGCGGTGTTCCTGACCGACGGACCGACCCGAACGGTCAAGATCGGCCCGATGACGATTCAACTGCGGCGGACGACACCGCGGAACATGGCGGCGGCCGGTCGGCTGAGCGGCCTGCTGATCCAGGCTCTCCGCGAGTTGGGCCGAGAGCATGTGACCCCGGAACGTCGGGAACACTTGAAGCGGACCCTACCGGCCGACGAACGGCGAGGGCTTCTCCAAGACCTTCGGCTCGCCCCGGCCTGGATGCACCCCATCTTCCGCGAACTCGCCGAGGAGGAGGCATGAAGCTCGGCTTCCTCGACCTGCCGGCTGACGAGCGCCGTCTCTACATCGAGCAGGCGGCGGTTCGGCGAAACGTCTCCCCGGTCGTCCTGGAGAAGGACTTCTGGGTGTGCTGGCTCCTCGGCATCCTGTTCGAGTCGGAATTCGCGGACAGCTTGGTGTTCAAGGGCGGCACGTCGCTGTCGAAGGTGTTCGGCGTCATCGAGCGGTTCTCGGAAGACATCGACCTGTCGCTGTCGCCGACGTTCCTGAATCTGCCGGACGCCGGCACCAGCCGCAACCAGGCGAACAAGTGGATGACCAGGGCCGAGGCTGCCTGCGGAGTGGCCGTGCGGAACCGGATCGAGCCGGCGATGGAAGCGGCTGTGGCCGGCGTTCTGGGAAAACCCGAGCGGGCGTGGTTCGAGTTCCTGACGGACGCCCACACGAACTCGCCTGTCCTCCTATTCCACTACCCTTCGTCACAGCCGGCCGGGTTCGCTTACCTCAGCCGCGCGGTGAAGCTGGAGTTCGGTTCCCTCACCGACCAGCAGCCGGCCGGCCGCCATCAGGTCCGGCCGTGGGTGGCCGACGTGTTGCCCGCCGCTTTTCCCGACTGGCGGTGCGAAGTCGTGGCCCTCGAAGTCGAGCGGACCTTCTGGGAAAAGGCGACCATTCTCCACACGGAATACCACCGACCGGCCGACAAGCCCACGCCGGATCGGTTCTCCCGCCACTACGCAGATACGGCGGCGCTGGCGAACCACCCAACCGCCGGCAAGGCCATCGACAAGCACGCACTGCGCAGCCGGGTCGTGCAGTGGAAGAGCCAGTTCTTCGGCAGTTCGTGGGCGAACTACGACCGGGCCGTGCCCGGAACATTCCGCCTCGTACCGCCACCCGAGCGCGTGCCCGCGCTGCGGCGGGACTACCAGGCGATGCGGGACATGTATCTCTCCGAGCCGGCCAGCTTCGATGACATCCTTGCGACCCTGGCCAACGCGGAAGCCCGAATCAACGAAGCCGGCAGCCGCTAAGTCATGTTCAGGCCGAATTGTTGGCCCCGCAAGCGTTAAATTGCTCTGGTTTCCGCGTTATCCTCGTCTCGCCCGAGGCGTCATCGCTACGTACATTGACAGCGACCACTCGCCGAAGTCAACTACCCTTTGTAACACCACATGTTGTGGAGGTTTACGACGTTGAGGTAAAGGATCGCTTCGATGCCCCTCGCGCCCTCCCAATCGTTCAAGGCGTTCTTCCGTACCGCGACCGGCGGCACCGACCCGTACGGTTATCAGGTTCGCCTCGCGGAACAAGCCACATTCCCCGACGTGCTGGATGTCCCGACCGGCCTCGGGAAGACTGCGGCCATCACCCTAACGTGGCTGTGGCGGCAGCTCGGCGATCATACTCTCTCGCGCCCTCCCCGCCGCCTCGTCTACTGCCTGCCGATGCGGACGCTGGTCGTCCAGACCGATAGAGCCGTCCGTAGGTGGATCGACAACTTGGTGGTAGCTGGTTGCGTTCAGCGGGTTCCCAGTGTTCGCGTCCTGATGGGCGGGGAACCGGCCGACGGCTGGGACGTTCACCCGGAGAGAGAGGCCGTCCTGATCGGCACGCAGGACATGCTCCTGTCCCGACTGCTGAACCGTGGGTACGGGGTCCGAAGCCGATATCGCTGGCCGATGCACTTCGGCCTGCTCGGGAACGACTGCTTGTGGGTCATGGACGAGGTGCAGTTAATGGGCTCCGGGCTGGCGACCACGGTGCAGGTGGACGCCTTCCAGAAGCACTACTGGAAACCCGCCAGGTCGTGTCACTTCCTCTGGATGTCGGCGACGCTCGGTGACTCGCTGTTCGGCACGCGGGATCGCCAAGATCATGGTATCGACAAGATCGACCCGGAAAGACGCTTCGACCTGAAGCCTGCCGAGAAGAACGAACCGGCTGTCAAGATGCGGATCGGGGCTCACAAGTCCATCGAGTTCTGGAACCCGCCGACAGGCCGAGGGGCCGACCGCACGCAAGCACTGGCCAGGGCCATCCACGCCAACCATCAGGCCGGCCGGCTGTCGCTTGCCATCTTGAACACAGTTCCCGTCGCCCGCGACCTGCACCGGGCCATCTGCGAAACCCCGTCGTCACCCCCGGCACCTCCGCCGGAAACGGTACTGCTCCACAGCCGATTCCGCCCGCCCGACCGTCAACGACAGATGGACGCCCTCCAGAGGTTCCTCGACCGCGTGGACGGGAAGACCGGGGCCGCCGAGGGGCATCCCGGCCTGATCGTCGTCTCGACCCAGGTGGTCGAGGCCGGGGTTGATATTTCGAGCAGCCGCCTCTGGAGCGAGGTGGCCCCGTGGCCGTCGGTCATTCAGCGGCTCGGCCGCCTCAACCGGGAGGGACTGCAAGACAAAGCGAGGGCGTGGTTCTGGATGCCCGGCGAGAGCGGTGACAAGGACAACGAGGGCGGGGCACCGAACGAGAAGCGGGTCGGACCGTATCAAGGGTCGGACCTGAAAACCGCCCGACAGCTTCTGGCCTCGCTCCGCGAGAAGATGAGGGACGATCCGGCCGCGTACCGGCCGGCCCTCGACGCCGTCCTCGACACCACGGAGAGCAAGCAGGCCCTTAAGGTCGAGTACGACGCGGTGATCCGCCCGCACGACTTCCTGGAGCTATTCGAGACCGAGCCCGACCTGGCCGGCGGGTTCACCGATGTCTCCCCCTACATCCGCAACCAGGATCGGAACGTCGATGCTCACGTTTTCTGGCGGAGCACCCGCATCCCGGCTGCCGATGAACCGGCTCCGGTGGCGGACGAACTCTGCCCCGTCCCGTTCTACTCCCTCCAGATGTTCGTGAAGAACAGCAAGTGGCCGGCTCGTATGTGGAACCCGGAGGCGAGGGACGGCGAGGGTAGCTGGGAGGCACGCCGGTGGGGCGATGTCCGACCAGGGATGACGCTCCGCCTCTGGACCGGGCAGGGCGGGTACTCGGCCGACCTCGGCTGGACGGGCGATCCGAGGGACAACGAGATCGACCCCGTCACTGCTACCGGCCGACCACCCGAACGGTTGGTCGGGGATTCGACGAGTCGCGGCCCGGACTGGGTGTCGCTCTCCGACCACACCGACGATGTGGTAGCGGAGACGGAACATCTCGTCACGGAACTTGAACTGGACGACGAGCCGGGAGCGGCCGCGTTGCCCATCGCGGCCAGCTGGCACGATGTGGGCAAGGCGTCCCCGCGTTGGGAGCGGGCCGTGGGCATGTACCTGGACGCCCTGCGGGAGAAGGTCGGCAACTGCCCTCTCCGTGCGGACGCCCTGATCGGACGGCTGCTCGACGGGTTCGCCACGCAGCTCTACCTTCCGAGCGGAGGCCCCTGGGCCAAGTTCCCGGACGTGCGTGAGATGGCCGGGCGGGAGCAGTTGTCGTCGGGGCAGTGGTCCGACATGCAGCGGGCCCTCTACGTCCGCTTCCGGCCCGGCTTCCGCCACGAGGCGATCAGTGCCCTGGCCGCGTGGCAGGCGTGGCAGCAGGGGAACGACACGCCACTCACCGGGCTCGCCGTCTACCTCATCGCGTCGCACCACGGCAAGGTGCGGACGGTGCTACGGGCTACGGGCAGGCGGGACGCCGCGTTCGGCGTCGAGGAGGGGGAGCAGTTCCCCTGCTGGGGCGAGTTGATCCCAGGGCCACTTGCCCTGCCGACCGGGGCCCGCCGGTTCGGGGCCGAGGGCGAGTGGTCAAAGGATGGGAAGGTGTTCACGCCCCGCTGGGGACGCTGTACATCGTGGGCGGCTCTGGTTGCTGCTTTGCTCGGTGATCTTCCTGGGAGCAACGTCCCCGGCAGTCCGCCAAGTTTGGCAAGCGGTGACATGGATCGTGAAGTGACGAACCTGGGGCCGTTTCGTCTGGCGTACCTGGAGACCGTGCTCCGGGCGGCGGACGCACGGGCCAGTGCCCGACCGGGAAAGGGGAAACGGTCATGACCCGCTCGCTCAACGTGTTGCCGTTCCCCGGCATTCACCCGGACACCCTGGGCCACTACCTCTCCGGGCTCGGCCTCCTGGCCGCCGTCGGGCAGCGGTGGCCGGAGGTTCGCGGCTGTTGGCGGGATCGCCGGTTCGTCCTGCTCCATGAATCGCTGACCGAGGAAGAAGTTCGACAGTACCTGCTCGCCCCCAGCCAGTGGCAACTGACCCGGTACGAGCGGTGGTGGGACAAGGTTCAATCGGCCGACACGAAGGTCAAAGGGTCGTCAGCGGTCAGGCGGGAACGGAACGTCCGTTCGATTCCTGAAGTCCGGGTATTGGAGGCCCACATCGTCGGGGCCGGTAGGAACCAGTTCAACCCGATCTTCGGTGCGGGGGGCACCCTCGGTCAGCGGAAGTTCGCAGCCGTACACGAAGAGTGCATCCGGAAGGCTCGACCGACGATCAAGCCGCCAAAGGAGCCGAGTGCTTCAGCGAAGAAGCCGCCGCCGAAGCCGCCCAGGAGCAAGACCAAACTCGACGCCGAGGGCTGGCTGGACGCCGCCTTGCGAGGGACGGATGACGCTGAACTCCCCAGCATCTCGGCATCCGGGACGTGGTTCGTCTTCGCGAACAAGTCGTTCAACACCGGCCAGGACTGGTTCCGGGATGGCCGGCTGTCGCCCTGGTCGTACCTGCTGGCGGTCGAAGGGGCCTTCCTTCTGGTCGGCGACGTGAACCGCCGGCTGGGGGCCAAGGCCCGCCCCTACGCGGTCTTCCCGTTCATCTGCGACCCCGCCCAGCCGACCACCGCCGGCGAGGTCGGCATGTTGAAAGGGGAGTTCTGGGCTCCGCTCTGGGATCACCCGGCCACCCTGGCTGAGGTGCGTCACCTGCTCCGTCGGGGTCTGGCGAAGGTCGGCGGCCGTTCGGCTCACGCCCCGGCCGAGTTCGCCGTCGCCGCACTGGGGGCGGGAACCGACGCCGGGGTCGCCGAGTTCGCCCGGTTCGAGCTACGCCAGACGACCAGTGCGAAGGTCTACGAGGCGGTGCCGCGTGAGCACGTCCCCGTGGCCCGGCCTGGGGCGGCCGGAGGACCGGAGCGACTGGCGGCGTCTGAGCTACTCGCCCAGTTGATCCCGTGGATGAACCGCCTGCCCTACGAGCCTCGTAAGTCGGACCAGAAGGGGAAGTTTCGTGGGCTCCGCGGCCCCGTGGAGGCGGCTGTCGTCTGCGTCAGCGAGGCGGTCGGG
>CANJKY010000209.1 GCA_947474875.1 Gemmataceae bacterium | reverse complement strand
TGGTGTTCAGCCGCTGGTACACCTGGCTGAACGGGGCGAAGAACCCGCTGCCGCCGATGGGCGAGATGAGCGTGGGCGAGTTCAACGCCGACTGGGTGCGGACGATGGAGATCCGGTCGACCGAGCCGGGGTTCCGCAACGCCCCGCCGGAGAAGATTATCCAGGTGGTGACGTACCTGTCGCCGACGGCGCTGAAGATCGACTCGGCCACCCACCGCTGGCGGCAGGTGTACGACCCGAAGGAGTTCGGGCCGGACGGCCTCCGCAAGCTGCTCGCCACCCACCCGGACCTGACCGACGGCTGGATCCCCGCCCCGGACCCGATGAAGCGGATGACCATCGCCCAGTACATGAAGCAGGTGGGGTTTCTGGCCGCCGCCCGCGAGGAACTGGCCCGCACCAAGAAGGACTGCCCGTGGGCGTGGCCGAAGGAGGCGGCCGACCGGTTCGACAAGCTGACCGCCGACCTCGACCAGGCGGAGACGCGGTGGGTGATCGAGGAGCTGAAGGCGGCGGTGGGGGCCGGACAGTACAAGCTGGCGGCGTCCGTCCTGGCCGGGTACCAGCCGAAGTCCAACGACCCGAAAGACCTGACCGAGTTCGCCGACCTGAAGGCGAAGGTGGACGAGGCGGTGCCGCGGTACGAGACCGCCCGGCGGTGGCTGCGGGACCTCCTCGACCGCGAGAGCGGGGCGATGGTGCGGAAGACGCACGCGGCGGTCGGCGGCGGGATCGCGTTCGACCTGGCGCCGCAGAAGTCGCTGTCATCCGACCTGTTGGCGCTGCTCGACGGCGGTGAGGCCGTTTACCGGGAAATCCACCCGGACACGCTCGGGCGGGTCGAGCGGTTCCTGGTGCAGGCGAAACAAGAGGAGGACCGGGCGGCGGCGGGCAAACAGCCGGACCTGACCGGAGACAAGCTGCTGGCGCTGGCCGTCACCGGCTGGCTGAAGGGGAAGAACGGGGCGTTCCAGGATCCGGCGGTCGGGGCGAAGGTGTGGCGGACGCGGCAGATGATCACCGCGTACCTGCGGGCGGACTCGGCGAACGACCGGGCGCAGCTGTACAAGGCGTATTCCGGTTCGGCCGACGGCCTCCCGCCGGACGAGCTGGCCCAGATCGTCACCCTGCTGCCGCCGATCGACCCGGACGACCCGGCGAAGATCCGCGGCACCAAGGTCGACCCGAAGGAGGCCGGGGCGCCGGACGTGTACAAGATCGAAACCGGCCCACTCCCGGACGACTCGGCCGGCATGACCTACTACGTGCGGCTGCCGCGGGAGTACCACCACGGCCGGCCGTACCCGGTCATCCTGGCGCTGAACGACCCGGCGTTCGGGGCGGAGAAGATGGTCGGGCTGGTCGGGGAGGAGGCCGACCGGTTCGGCTACGTGGTCGCCGCCATAGAGTGGGCGCCGCGGTTTGGCGGCAAGCCGTTCGACCACACCGGCAAGGACCACCGGCTGATCGTGTCCTGCATCCGCGACCTGTCCCGCAAGTTCCAGATCGACCAGGACCGGGTGTTCGCCCTCGGGCTGAGCAACGGGGCCAACTTCGCCCTCGACCTGAGCATGAGCAAGCCGGACCTGCTGGCCGGGGTGGTGTGCATGGGACCGTTCCCGGTGCACCAGTTCTACTGGTACTATTGGAAGAACGCGCAGAAGTGCCCGGTGTACTGCGTGACCGGGGAGATGGCCGGGCCGTCGGTGGACGCCCTGCGGCGGATCTACGAGAACTGGCTGGCGCTCGGCTTCTACTCCATCCTGAGCGTGTACAAGGGTCGCGGGTCGGAGTGGTACTCGGCCGAGTTGCCCACCCTATTCGACTGGATGAACCGCAAGTCGCGGGTGCGAGGGGTGGGCACCCTGCGGCAGGACGGCAAGCGGTTCGAGGCGTGGCAGACGTTCCGCGACACCGACGACCGGTTCTACTGGGTGGGGGCGACCGAACTGGGCAAGAGCAACAAATTCGTGAACGGCGAGCGGCCGGACCGGGTGCCGCTGCCGGCCGAGTTCACCGCCGACATCGTGGGTAACGAGATCAAGGTGCGGGGGGTGCGGGGAGCGAAGCAGATCACCGTCTGGCTGGAGAAGGACATGATTGACTGGGAGAAGCCGCTGCGGGTGCAGGTGGACGGGAACGTGGACGGGTTCAAGCCGCGGAAGATGACCCCGGACGTGCGGCTGATGTTGGAGGAACTGTACCGCACCGGCGACCGAAAGATGCTGTTCTTCGGCAAGCTACAGTTCAAAACGAGCGGGTAGTGGCTGGGGGCTTTAGCCGAAATGGTGAGAACCGCCGCCGGTCCCGGAATCCGGGCCGGCCAATCCGTACAGATTCACTCACACCCTCCGACCGGACGGCCGATGATGCGTCGGACCGGGCTCCCGCCCGTCCTCGTCCGTTCGAGGTCTTATGTTCGCCCTCGTCCGCAGACTTGCTCCGGTGTTGGCCGTTTTTGCACTGGCGGCCGGTCGTGGCCCCGCGCAAACCTCGCCGGCGCCGATCCAGTCGTGGCTGACACCGTCACCAGCGGCCGACGTCCAGCCGCCGACCGGCGACCCCGGTTCGCCGGCTCAGGCCAAGGAACTGCCGGCCGACCTGAAGAAGTTGGTGGACGACTACCTGAAAGAACGGGACGCGAAGAAGAAGGCGGACGACGATCAGAAGCAGAAGGAGTTGATGGAGAAGGCGCTGACCACCGGCACCAAGTTCCCGCTGTCGTCATACTGGGACAACGGGCTGTGGTTCGAGACGCCGAACAAGGACTGGCGGTTCCACCTCGGCGGGCGGTTGCAATTCGAATCGATCTGGTGGGCCCAGCCGAACACGCTGCGGGGGGCACCGCCCGGGAACGGTGGCATCCCGGCGGCCGGGCCGGGTGGTGGCGTCGGTGTGATGGACGACGGCATGTTCTTCCGCCGCATCCGCCTCCGCACCGACGGCACCGTGTACGACAAGTTCGAGTACGCCCTGGAGGTGGACTTCGAGCAGCTCAACTACATCACCTACGACCACATGTGGTTCGGGATGAAGGACATCCCGCTCCTGGGCACGGTGCGGATCGGCCAGCACAAGGTGCCTCAAGGGCTGGAGATGATCGGCTCCGACTACCACCTGACGCTGCTTGAGCGGTCCAGCATGTCGGACGCATTCTGGACGCTGTTCGCGCCCGGCATCTACGTGCAGAACAACTACCTGGACCAGCGGCTGACGGTGCAGAGCATGGTGCACCGCATCCAGCCGACGCAGTTCTACACGTCCGACTTCGGCGGCGGGGATTACGCCACCACCACGCGGGTGACCGGCCTGCCGGTGTACGAGAACGACGGTGAACGGGTGGTCCACGTCGGGGCGTCGTACCAGTGGCGGCGGGCGGACCTGGGCCGCACCATCCAGCCGGGCGGCACCGGCAGCACGTTCGGGGACACGCAGAACGTGGTACGGTTCCGGGCGCGGCCGGAACTACGGGACGCCACCGGCATCCAGACCACGCTCGGCGGCAACCCCGGGCGGTTCATCGACACCGGGTTCCTGATGGCCGACAGCGTGCAGACAGTCAGCCCGGAATTCCTGTGGATCCACGGGCCGTTCTCGGTCCAGTCCGAGGCGGCGTTCGCGTTCACCCGGAACGCCCGCTTCCTGTACGGGCCGAACGTGGGGGCGGCGGCGGCCGACCCGATGTTCTGGGGCGGGTACGCCGAAGCCAGCTACATCCTGACCGGCGAACACCGCGGGTACGACAAGCGGATGGGCATGTACGACCGCATCAAGGTGAAGAACTACTTCCGCTGGGACCCGAACTGCGGGCTGCGGGGCACCGGGGCGTGGCAGCTGGGGTACCGGTTCAGCTATCTGGACCTGAACGACCGCGGGATTAACGGCGGGCAGATGCACCAGCACACGTTCGGGCTGAACTGGTACTTCAACGACAACGCCAAGATCCAGTTCCAGTACAGCAACATCTACCGCAACGTGCCCGGTCCGGCAAACAGCGGGGTTGTCCACGGGTTCGGCATCCTGGCCCAGTACTACTTCTGATTAGTCGAGCCGCGACCGCGAGGGAGCGGGGCTGATTGACCCCCCCCCCCTCGGGGTCGCGGCTCGTCGGGATCACGCCACCTGCGGGTTGATCCGCCGCACGAACTCGTCGGCCAGTCGGGTCCGCTCGTCGGCGTCGGCAGCGGTGAGCGTGACGTGACCCACCTTCCGACGCGGCTTCGGCTCCTTGCCGTACCAGTGCAGGTGGGCGTTCGGGATCGCCAGCACCTCGGCGAAGTCGGGCCGGCTGCCGATCAGGTTGAACAGGGCCGAGTGGCCGACCGCTACCGCGCTGCCGAGCGGCAGCCCGCACACCGCCCGCACGTGGTTCTCGAACTGGCTGGTGACGGCTCCTTCGGTCGTCCAGTGGCCGCTGTTGTGGACTCGCGGGGCCATCTCGTTCGCCAGCAGACGCGGGCCGTCCTGGAACCACTCGATCGCCAGCACCCCGACGTAGTTCAACTCCGTCATCACCCGTAGCGCGAATTCGCACGCCCGTTCGGTTAGTTCCTCGCCGGTGCCGCTGGCCGGGGCGATGCTCCGGTACAGCATTCCCTCGCGATGTTCGTTCTCCACCAGCGGGTAGAAGGCGGTTTCGCCGGTCCGGCTCCGCACGGCCAGGACCGACACCTCGCGGTCGAAGGGCACGAACCCTTCGAGGATGAGCGGCCGCCCGCCGAGCGTCGCCCACGCGGCCTCGGCGTCTGCCGGAGTTCGCAGCACGGCTTGGCCCTTGCCGTCGTACCCGAAGCGGCGGGTCTTCAGCACGGCAGGTAGGCCGATGTCTCGGATGGCGACATCGAACTGCTCACGGGTGTCGATGGCGGCGAACGGCGGGGTGGGGATGCCGAGCGACTCGAAGAACGACTTTTCGACCAGCCGGTCTTGCGACACTTCGAGAGCCTTCGGCGGCGGGAACACCGGCACCCGCTCGGCCAGCCAGTGGGCCGACTCGACCGGCACGTTCTCGAACTCGTAGGTGATCACGTCCGACCGCTTCACCAGCTCGTACAGCGCTTGCAGGTCGTCGAACTCGCCGCGGACGTGCCTGGCCGCCGCCGCCGCACACGGGTCGGCGCCGGGGTCGAGGACGGTGCTGGTGATGCCGAGCGGGTGGGCGGAGAGGGCGAGCATCCGCCCGAGTTGCCCGCCGCCGAGGATGCCGAGGCGCATTCATCACCCTTTCGGATCAGGCTTCGCCAGCACGTCCTGCGTCTGCTTCGCGCGGAAGGCGATCAGTTTCTCCCGGACGGCCGGGTATTTGTTCGCCAGGATCGCGGCGGCGAGGAGGGCGGCGTTCGTCGCCCCGGCCTTGCCGATGGCGAGCGTGCCAACGGGGATGCCGGCGGGCATCTGCACGATGCTGAGCAGCGCGTCCTGCCCCCGGAGGAAACTGGATTCGTGGGCCACCGGCACGCCGAGCACGGGCAAATGAGTCTTCGCCGCGCACATGCCCGGCAGATGGGCTGCCCCGCCCGCCCCGGCGATGATCACTTCCAATCCGCGACCCGTCGCCGAACTGGCGTACTCGAAAAGTTTGTCCGGCGTGCGGTGGGCGGATACCACCTCGCACTCGTGCGGGATGCCGAGTGACAGCAGGGTGTCGGCGGCGTGCTTCATCACGTCCCAGTCCGATTGGGACCCCATGATGACGCCGACCAGCGGGGTTGTGGGCAGTTGGCTCATTTCATCACCAGAACCCAGTCGTTCTCGTCCGGGGCCATCAGGTCGATGTTTCGGCTCTTCGTCACCTCGCCGGTGCGGGGGTTGATCCACTCCACCGGTCGCGGCTTGTCCTGCTCCACGCCGACGTGGATCTTCCCGCCGACCGGCATGTAGATGACCACCTGCGAACGGTCCGGCGTGGCGGCGCAGGCGCCGAACTTCGCCGGGTCTTTTGGGTCGGGCTGGGTGATGAGATCCGGGGCGGGGCGAAGCTTTGTCCACTCCACCCGGTTGAAGATGTCGCGAACGTGCTTCATCTGCCCCGCCGCCGGCAGGTCGATCGCCTCGCTCCACACCTTTGCCACGCCGGTACCGGGGTGGTCGGTCGGCTCCTTGCCAGGGCTGGTGTGCCAGCTCCACACGCCGTGCCCGCCGTAGGTGACGCCGGCGGTCGGGGCGATGAGCAGGCTCCAGTAGATCGCCCTGCGGACGCTCATCTCGGTGTGCGGCTTCTTGCTGGTGTACCCGTTGTGCCCCTCGTAAGACGGCTCCAGGTTGATGCACGGGCGGGTGAACTCCTTCCGCTTGCCGTACTCGGCGACCGGCCCGCCGGTCAGCCATTTCAGCGTCTTCTCGCTGTCGCCGTGCCCGCTCTGGTAGCCCAGCACGGTCAGCCACTTCTCGTCCTCCCAGTCTTTCCACGGGAAGTTCTCGCCGGTCGGGTGGGTGGTGACCGGGGCCGACGGCTTGTCGCCGAACACCGCCCGGCCGACCCGCTTCCACATGGCCGCGTCGTCCTTGCCGTACTGGTTGTCGCCGGCCAGAATCCACAGCACATAGGCGTCCTTGTAGCGGTCCACCTCGAACTTCACGAGCGTGACGATCTGCTCCTCGGTCAATTCCTTCCCCGCATCGCCCTTGCGGTGGGCCCAGCAGAGCACCGGCACCGCGAGCAACCCGGCGTCGTTGATCGCTTTCAGCCGCGCATCACACCGCTTGTAGAACG
>CANJKY010000208.1 GCA_947474875.1 Gemmataceae bacterium | reverse complement strand
GCAACTCTTACAACCGGCGGCGTGCAAGAAAGCGGCGTTGATTTTTTCACCGCACCAGAACCACCCGTATGTCGGCCACGTTCGTGCCCGTCGGCCCGGTACGGAGCAGCCCGCCGACGGCGTCGAAGAACGGGTAGGCGTCGTGGCGGGCTAGGTGGTCTGGCACGCTCAGGCGTGCGGTGGTAGCCTTCGCCCACGTATCGCCGTCCGCCACGGCCCCGGCCGCGTCGGTCGGCCCGTCCTCGCCGTCGGTACCGCCGCTCAGCACGGCCACGTCCCGCATTCCGTCACGGCCCAGCCGCTCCAGCATTGCCAGCACGAACTCCTGGTTCCGGCCGCCCTTTCCCGGCCGCTCGCCGAGCGTGACCGTCGTCTCCCCGCCGATCAGGATGCACGCCGGGGGCGGGATCGGCTCACCCCGTTCGCGGATGTTGCGAACGACGCCGGCCACCGCCGCGGCCACGTGAAGGGTCTCACCTTCGATGAACGGCCCGAGGTCGAGGACGCGATACCGCAACTGTTCGGCCGTGCGGCGGGCGGCGGCGAGGGCGACGGCGTTGGTGCCGATCACCACGTTTCGCACGTTCGCCGGCACCGTCTTCGGCGTGTCCGGGATCAAGCCGTCGCACCCCTTCTGGATGTGGGCGGTCACGTCCGACGGGCATTTCGCCCACAGGCTGTACCGGTCGAGGACGGTTTTCGCGTCGGCGAACGTGGTCGGGTCCGGGGCGGTGGGGCCCGAGGCGATCACGTCGAGCGGGTCGCCGATCACGTCCGAGATAATGAGCGAAACGAGTTGCCGGCCGCGGAACGCTTCCGCCAGCCGTCCGCCCTTCACCCGCGACAGGTGCTTGCGGACGCAGTTCATCTCGTGAATCGTCGCCCCGCAGCCGGTGAGCAGTTTCGTGACGGCCAGTTTCGAGTCGAGCGACACGCCCTCGGCGGGGCAGGGGAGCAGCGCCGACCCGCCGCCAGAGATGAGGCACAGGGCGGTGTCGTCCGGCCCGGCGGACGATAGCAGACGGAGCATCTCCTCCGCGCCGGCGACACCGGCCGGGGTGGGGAAGTTGGATCCGGCCGCTCGGGCGGGGTTCAGGCGAATGTGTTTGGTCGAGACTTCACCCGGCTCGCTTCGCTCGCCACCCTCTCCAAAGTGGAGAGGGTCAAGACTGCCTGGCCCCCCCTCTCCACTTTGGAGAGGGGGTGGGGGGGGTGAGGTTTCGGGCACGTTGACCAAGCCGACAAGCGCACCCACGGCCGTCCTATGGCTTAGCACTTCCTCCACCCCCGCCGCCATCTCTGCCCCGGCCTTGCCGCAGCCGACCACGATCACCCGACAGGTCGACAGTAGGTCGAGCGCCTTCACCGCCTCGGCTACCAGCGGGCGGGGCATGACCGCGTCCACCGCGGACCGCCAGATGGTCAGCGCGTCGGCGGCGAGCGGGGTCATTTCTTCTTCGGGTCCAGGTTGGCGGCGATGTCCGCCTCGCTCACGCTCGACGCCACGCCGTCCGTCGGCACGTCCACCTTGCAGATCCACAGGAGCGCGTTCAGCACCACCTTGCGGAAGTTGTCGTCCTTCCAGTTCTTGTGGGTGTGCCCGCCGGTGAACCCGCACCCGCGGCCGCCGTCCGCCCGCTCCACCACCCACATCATGTGTTCCGGGTTCCCCTTCGCCTCCTGGATGTGCTTGTACGGCCCCTTCGGGTACACATACGGCCCGTTCCGCACCTGATCGCTCGGGGTCGCCGTCAGGATCGGCGTCACGCCCTCCATCTTGTCGCGAAACCGCATGTTGAAGTACCACTCGTCGCGGATGCTGAACGGCTTCACCCCGTTGCACACCGGGTGCTTGGGGAACTCCTTGTACTCCGGACTCCACATCGGGTTGCACGAGAACTCGTGCTCGTAGCACCCGCCGATCCAATCGCGGAACTCCCTCGCCCCGACGTCTTTCGGCACCTCCACCCCGTAGTGGGCGCACATCAGCCCGACGCCCTTCTTCATCAGCCCGCCGACCCGCTCCAGGTTCTTCCCCTTCAGGAACGGGTGCCCGGCCCCGCCGTCGGCGTAGCACAGGATGCCGGCCGCGTCGTCCAGCACGCCGTCGTCCTTCGGGTAGCCGTTGTTCACCACTACCACCTTCAGCCCGTCCACGTTCGCCAGGCACTTCGCCAGCAGTTTGACGCCGGCGTTGAACTCGTGGTCGCCGGGGCCGTGGCTCATCGTGCCGCCGATGAGCACGAGTTTCTTCGGCACCTCGTTAGCGCGGGCGACAGCGGGCAGGGTGACGGCCGCGGCGGACGCGGCCAGGAAATCGCGACGGGAGAGGGGCATCGGAACCTCCGGGGGTGGCAGGAGTCGGGGGCATTCTATCCGCGGCGGGCGACTCGGGATCTTTCCCCCGGGGTGGCTTTCCGCCGCCCGGCCGGGCAACAATGGGTTGTCCGCACCCCACACGCCGAACGGCGGCCCGCCACCGTGCCCGATCCCTCCCCACAGACCCCGCCGCCCGGGTGGGCGACCGGCTGGCTGTTCGCCGCCGGGGTGTACAACCTGGCGTGGGGGGCGATGACGATCGCCTTCCCGAATCTGCTGTTCGACCTGACCGGGGCCGACCGGCCGAACTACCCGGCCATCTGGCAGTGCGTGGGCATGATCGTCGGCGTGTACGGCGTCGGCTACCTGATCGCCGCCGACGACCCGCGGACGCACTGGCCGATCGTGCTGGTCGGCCTGCTCGGCAAGGTGTTCGGGCCGATCGGGTTTGCGGTGGCGCTGGCCGAGCGGACGTTCCCGCCGCTGTTCGGTCTGACCATCCTGACCAACGACCTGATCTGGTGGGTGCCGTTCGCCCTCATCCTGCGGGACGCCGCCCGGCATCATTGGGCGCAGCCGCCTGACCCGCGGGCGGTGACCCGGATCGTGTTCGAGTGCCGCATCGCCCGGCCGCCGGAGGACGTGTTCCGGTTCCACGAATCCCCGGCGGCGCTGGATCGCCTGATCCCGCCGTGGGAGCCGATGCGGGTGGCCGAGCGGGGCGACGGGCTGCGGCCGGGCAGCCGGGTGGTGCTCCGCGGGCGGGTGTTCGGGTTCCCGGTCCGCTGGGTGGCCGAGCACACCGAGTACGACCCGCCGCGGGTGTTCGCCGACCGGCAGGTGAGCGGGCCGTTCGCGCACTGGTATCACCGCCACCACTTCCTGCCGGATGGGCGGGGCGGCACGCTGCTTTGGGACGAGGTCGAGTACGTGCTGCCGCTCGGCTACCTCGGCCGGTGGGTGGCCGGGCGACTGGTCCGCCGCCGGCTGGATCGGATGTTCGCCTACCGTCACGACGTCACCCGCCGGCTGGTGGAAGCGACGGCCACCCCGGAGTCCGTCGCATGACGTACGCGGTGACCGCGGGGGTGGTGTTGGCGCACGCGGCGGCGACGCTTTACATGACCGGCCTGATCTGGTTCGTGCAGGTGGTGCATTACCCGCTGTTTGCTGCCGTCGGCCCGGACCGGTTCGCCGAGTACGCCCGGCGGCACGCCGATCGCACCCGGTGGGTGGTCGGTCCGCCCATGCTGGTGGAAGGGGCGACGGCCGTTTGGCTGGTGTGGGACCGGCCGGAGCCGGTGCCGGTGTGGGTGGTGTGGGCCGGGCTGGCGCTGGCGGCGGTCAACTGGGTGTCCACCGCGGGCGTGCAGATTCCCTGCCACACCCGGCTGGCGCACGGGTTCGACCCGACATCCCACCGCCGGCTAGTGTTCACCAACTGGGTGCGGGCCGCCGCCTGGTCGGCCCGCGGGTTGCTTGCGATTGGGGTGGTGCTGGCGTTACTGCGGAGGGGCCTATGAGCGGAAGCGTCGACGAGAAGCACATGCGACAGGCCGTCGCCCTGACCGAGCACTGCCCGGATCTTCCGTTCGGCACGGTCATCGTTCACGCCCCGACCGGGCGGGTGGTGGCCGAGGGGTGGAACCGGACGGACGAGAACCCGCTACTGCACGGGGAGGTGGACGCGCTGACCGCGCTGCACCGGGGCGGGTGGCGGGGCGACACCGCCGACCTGACGCTGTACACCACCGCCGAGCCGTGCCCGATGTGTATGGGTGCGATCCTGTTCAGCGGGATCGGGCGGGTGGTGTACGGCACGTCCATCCGGTTCCTGCGGGACACCGGTTGGGAGCAGATCGACCTGCCGGCCGCGGAGGTCGCCGGGCGGGCCGACGGGGTCCGGTGCGAGGTGGTCGGCGGGGTGTTGCAGGAGGAGTGCGACGACCTGTTCCTGGCGGTGTGCCGGGCCGCCCCCGGCCGCTGACCGCCGTCAGCCGAGTTGCGTCTCGGCCACCTCCAGCGCCCGCATCAGGCCCATCGCCTTGTTCACCGTCTCCTGGTACTCGGCGTGCGGGTCGCTGTCGGCCACCACCCCGCACCCGGCCTGGATGGACGCGGTGCCGTTCTGGATGACCATCGTGCGGAGGGCGATGCAGGTGTCCATGTTCCCGCCGAAGTCGATGTACCCGACCGCCCCGCCGTACGGCCCGCGGCGGTGTGGTTCGAGTTCGTCGATGACCTCCATCGCCCGCACCTTCGGCGCCCCGCTCAGGGTGCCGGCCGGCAGTGCGGATCGCAGCGCGTCGAACGCCGTCAGCCCCGGCTTCAGTTTCCCGGTGACGGTGCTGCTGATGTGCATGACGTGGCTGTACCGCTCCACCACCATCAGGTCGGCCAGTTTCACGCTGCCGAGTTCGCACACCTTGCCCACGTCGTTCCGCCCCAGGTCCACCAGCATGATGTGCTCGGCCCGCTCCTTCGGGTCGGCGAGCAACTCGGCGGCCAGCCGCTTGTCGTCCTCCGGGGTGGCCCCGCGGCGGCGGGTGCCGGCCAGCGGGCGGACGGTCATCTCCCCGTTCTCGACGCGGCACATGATCTCCGGCGACGCCCCGACCAACTGCGTCGCCCCGGTGTCCACGAAGAACATGAACGGCGACGGGTTGATCACCCGCAGCGCCCGGTACACGTCGAACGGGTCGGCGGTGGTGCGGGTCTGGTACCGCTGGCTGGGCACGAACTGGAACACGTCGCCGGCGCGGATGTACTCGATCCCGCGGGCGATCATCGCGTTCCACGACTCGGGGGTGAAGTTGCTCGTGTACCGTTCGCCGGGTGCCGGGTAGCGGGTGTCGAGGTCGATGTCTTGCAGGGGTGGTTCGGCCGCCGGCCTCGACAGCGTTTCCACCAACTCGTCCACCCGGGCACAGGCCTGGTGGTATTCCCCTTCGACACCCGACACCCCGGACCCGCTACCCGACCGGTGGGCGAGGACCACCGCCAGCACCGTCTTGTTGATGTGGTCGAAGATGACCATGCGGTCGTAGAAGCCGAAGCACAGGTCCGGGATGTGGCGGTCGTCCGGCGGGGCGTTCGGCAGCCGTTCGACGTACCGCACGGCGTCGTAACTGGCGAACCCGACCGCCCCGCCGCAGAACCGCGGCAGCCCTGGCAGGTGCGGGGCGGAGTACGCGGCGATCCGCTGTTCAAGCAGCTTGAGCGGGTCGGGGTGGGTGGACTCGGTCGGCGGGTTCTCCCCCAACTGTTCGCGGACGGTGTTCCCGGACGCCTCGAACCGGCGGAACGGGCCGGCCCCGAGGAAGCTGTACCGGCCCACCCGCTCCCCGCCGACCACGCTCTCGAACAGGAACGCCCACCCGCCGGCCCGCAGCTTGCGGAACGCGGACACCGGGGTGAGGGTGTCGGCGGCCAGGGTGCGGAACACCGGCACCACGGTGTGGGAGCCGGCCAGGGCGGCGAACTCGTCGGACGACGGGCGGTAACGCATGGGGTTGGTTTATGGCCCCCCAAGCAACGCCGCAAGCGGCGTCTCACGCCGCTTGCGCGTTGCACACCGATGACCGTCACTTCTTGGCGCCGGTAGTCGGGCTGGCCACGTCCAGCTTGGCGAGCAAGGCAGTGATGACGTCGATCTGCCCCTTGGTCGCCCCGTAAATGACCACCGTGGCGGCGTCCGGCACCGTCACCACGTCCGCCGTGCCGCCTTTCCCCTTCAGCGAGTCGCCGAGGATCGGCGTGATCAGGTCCTGCGCCGCCTGCGCGCTCAACTGCTTCAGCTTCACCACCGTCACGTCCGGGGTGTCCGGGCCGGCGGCCGGCTTGGACGGGCGGTTCGACGCCGGCTTCGGGGCGCCCGGCTGGGTCGGGGACAGGTCGCTCGGCGGCAGGGCCGGCAGGGTGCTCCCGGCCGCGGGAGCCGAAGTCGTGGGGGCCGGGGTTGTCCGCCTCACGCTGGCGAGTGGGTCGGTAGCAACGTCGGCCGGGACCGCCGTGGCCGGTAGGTTGGTGCTGGGGGTGAGCGGGTTGTATGAAGCCGGGGCCGGATAGGTGTCGGCCGAGCCGTGCCCGTATCCCCCTGCCGGAAGGGTGGGGTAGGTGGCCGTCGGGGAGGTTGTGGTGGCGCCTGCCCTCGGCCGCTTGAACACCAGCGCGGAGTAGTGCTTGATGCCGTCGGTCTCGGCGTGGACCGACCCGCAGAACTCCCACCCCGCCTTCTCCTGCTTCTGGAGCAGTTTGACGAGTTCCTCCTGGGTGGGCGGCGTGGTCAGCACGGTGTGTTCGTACCGCTGGGTGGCCGAAGGGGCGCTCGTGGTCCTGGGTGGCAGCTTGGCCGGGGCCGCCGATGGCGCCGGGGCCACATCCTCAGCCACGTCGGCCGACGGGGGAG
>CANJKY010000207.1 GCA_947474875.1 Gemmataceae bacterium | reverse complement strand
TCCACGTTGCTGTGCGCGTAGCGCACCTTCACCGCGTCCGGGTGAGTGTCCAGCAACCGCGGGGCGAACGTACACACCACGAACCCGCCGTGGCTCTCGAACGTCTGGTGGATCGGCGGCGGCTGGTGGACGGTGCCGGTGATCGGCTCGAAGTCGTCGGCGTTGAACGTGAACGGGTACACCATCCCGTCCCACCCGATCACGTCGAACGGGTCACTCGACAGCGTGTACCGCGTCAGCCGGGTGCCGTCCTTAATGAGTACGGTCGATTCCTGCTCGCTGTCGGTGGCGGTCAGTTCGGTCGGCCCGTGCAGGTCACGCTCGCAGAACGGGGCGCCGAGGCGGAACTGGCCGTCCGGGTTCAGGTACCTGGCCGGGAAGCCGACGGTGTTGGTCGCCTCGATCACCAGCAGGTCCGGCTGCGGGTCGCGGTCGAACTCGAACTGGTAGGTGGTGCAGCGGGGGATGACGACGTAGTCGAACGGCTTGAACTCGAGCACCCCGAAGTGGGTGAGCAGCCGCCCGCGGCCCTTGTGGACGAACACGATCTCGTCGCACACCGCGTTACGGAACAACTCCGCTTGCTTCTCCGTCGGCCGGCACCGCCACACCGTCACGTCGGTGTTCGTGAACATCGGCACGCGGCCGGTGATCGGGTCGCCCTTCGCCGGCATCCCGCCGCTCTTCAGGTGGTGGTGCCGCAGCGCCGGCTGTTCGGCGACCTCGATTTTCCACTCGCCGGCCGGTTCCACCTTCCGCACCCGAGTCGGCGGCTTCAGGTGGTAGGCGATGCTGTACGCCCGGCTGAACCCCTGGGTGGAGATCACCTCTTCGTAGTAGATGCCCTCGCCCTTGTACCCGTGCGGTGTGCGATGGGCGGTGTGCCGTTTCGGCGGCAGTGAACCGAGCTTCAGATACGGCGGCATGACGGGTCACCCGGCGGGAGAAGGGCCGTACTGCCAGACTACCCGTGACCGGTGGATTGGGCTACCGGAGTGTCACTTCCGCCGGAGGCGGTCGGCTTCGGCGTGGGCGGCGGTGATGCGGGCGGTCAGGTCGGCGAGGATGGCGTCGCGGTCCATCCGCCGGTAGAACCCGGGCGGGATGGGCTCGCCGTAATGGACGGCGATGGTGCGGGTAGTCGGTGCGAGGAACAGCGGGGACGGGCGGGGCAGCAGTTGCGCCCGCGGCCAGGCGGTGTACGCCCCGGCCAGCCCGACCGGGATGATCGGGCAGGTGGCCCGCTTCACCACCAGCGACACGCCGGGTTTGAGCGGCTTCATCTCCCCGTCCGGTGTGCGGGTGCCTTCCGGAAACATGAGCACTGCCCGCTGCTCGTCCAGCGCCTTGAACACAGCTTTTAGCCCCTCCACCCCCACGTCGCGGTCGATGGGCACGGCACCGTAGGCGCGGATGGCGGTGGCGAACAGCTTGTTGGTGAACAGCGTGCTGCGGGCCAGGTACGTCAGCGGCCGGCGGGCGGCCAGGCCGACCAGCGGCGGGTCGAAGTGCGACTGGTGGTTGCACACCAGCAGCGCCGGACCGGACGTGGGCACGTTCCGCCGCCCGCTGGCGCGAAAGCTCCAGCCGAGGGTGAACCCCCAGAAGCACGCCCAGTAGAAGCTGTAGTAGATGGTCGCGTCGACTAACCGCGGGGGCGACATGAGTTCACCAGGTGGAGCATGACGGCCGCGACTTCCTCGACCGCCAGCTCGGTGGTGTCGAGGATGAACGCGTCGGTGGCGGGCACGAGCGGGTCGATGGCGCGGGTGGTGTCCTGGCGGTCGCGGAACAGGATGTCGGCCAGGGTGCGGGCGAAGTCCGGCGGCGGGCCGTCCCCGCTCAACTGCTTCACCCGCCGCCGCGCCCGCTCGGTGGCGTCGGCGATGACGAAGAACTTCACCTCGGCGAACGGGAACACGGACGTGCCCTGGTCCCGCCCGTCGCACACCGTGTTCCCGCCGGACGCCAGCCGGATCTGCTCGGACTGGAGCCGCTTCCGCACCTCCGGGAACGTGCCCACCTTGCTGGCGGCCGCCCCGGCCGCGTCGCTGCCGATCCGGTCGGTGTAGTCGGTGCCGTTCAGTTCCACCCGCCCGTCCGCTCGGCCGTAGTGGTAGCCGGCGACGGCGGCGGCGATGCGGACGGCGTCCCGCTGCTTGGCGTGGATGTCGACGCCGGCCTCGGACAGGGCCAGCCCGGCCGCCCGGTACATCGCGCCGGTGTCCAGGTAGGCGAACCCGAGCGCGGCGGCGAGCTGCTTGGCCGCCGCCGACTTGCCCGATTTGGCGTACCCGTCCACGGTCACGATCATGCTGCACCAGCCGAGTTGGGGGAGCCGACAGTGCAACAATAAGCGAACCCCGGCGGTCGGCCAGACCCGCCGGGGTTCGGTCGTCTGCCACCCACCTCACTTGATCCGCAGGGTCACCGTCTCGCCTTCCTTGATGCTGCTCTTCACCGGGGCGGCGTTCGGGAACTCGACCAGCTCGTAGGTGAAATCCCCGAACGGCACCAGCACGTCCTTCGTCTGGCTCGGGTCGAGCGGGTACGAGGTGCCGTTCACCATCACCGACAGCTTGGTGCGAAACTCGTTCACCAGCACCACCTTCCCCTTGCCGACCATGGCCGACGGCAGGGTGGTCTTCTCCGACGTGGTCTTCGTCGCCAGCTTCTCTTCCAGCGACTTCATCTTCTCGTCCATCGCCTTCAGGTCGGCCTCGGCTTTCTCCAGCCGCTTGACCAGCCCCGGCTGGCCGAACCCGTCCTTCGAGCCGTTCACCAGCAGTTCCAGCCGGTCCTTCTCCTCTCGCACCTTCTTGATGTCGTCGGTCAGGTCCTTCACCTTCTTGTCCAAGGCCTCGACGGCCTTGGCGTCGACCGCGGCCGGCGGGGTGCCAGGTTTCGGGTCCTGGGCCTGGCTGACCACCGGGGTGAACGCGAGGGCCACCCCCGCGGCGGCGGTGAGCAGCGTCTTGTGAGGGGACAGCGTCATGAGTGCGGCTCCGGGTGCGGGACTCGATGGTGGCGGAACGACGGCGGCCGGCGGCGGAAGAACATCGCGGCCCGTGGCGTCGTTCTGAGTGACATTAGGCGGCGGCAGTTCCGGCCGCAAGTTGGATTCCGGTCTGGCCGGTGGCAGTTGCTCGGCCGGGGCCGGAGGCGGGGTGACCGGCTTGCTGTCCGCTGGCGGGAGCGGCGGAAGCAGCCCCGCCGGGGGCGGGTCGACCGGCTTCGGGTTCGGGTCCGCGGTCGGCGGCAGAACGGGGGGCAGTTCGGGCTTCGCCGCGGGCGGGTCCAGTTTCGGTGGCGGCACCGGGTCGGCCGGCGGCTTCACCGGGGTCGCGGGCGGCGGCAGCGGCGAGGGTTCCGGTAGGGTCGGGAGCGGCTTCAGTTCGTCCGGTCGCGCCGCCGGCGGAACGGCCGGGGGTGTGACCGGCGGCACGTTCCCGGACGCCGGTTCGATCGGCGGGAGTGTCGGCAGAGTGGGCGCGGCTGGCGGCGGCAGGGGCGACCCGCCGGCCGGCGGCAGCGCGGGCAGGTCCGGCGGCGGCAGGGGCTGAGCGTCGGCCACCCGGTACAGGCCGAACACCCCCGCCCCGAGCAGAAACCCGCCGACGATCACACCGGCGATCGGCACCTGCCGTCGATCCCGCACGTCCATGTGTCCTGGCTCCGTCGTCGTGGGTGGGAGTAACCGGGGCCGCCGCTCAGTTCTGTTCGTACTGGGCGATGCGGTTGGTCCACGCCGGGGTGAGGTCGTCGTCCTCGTCGGCCACGTGGTACTCCATCAGGAAGGCGTCCTCGCCGCTGTCCGCGTAGTAGTTCCGCATCACCCGCATGGCCTTGAAGTCGAGCGCGCGGAAGAACAGCTGGGCGTCCAGGTTCCGCTCCCGCACGGCCAGGGTGATCTTGCTCCGCCGGTGGCTGGTCAACTTGCCGAACAGCTTGGCCACCATCTGCGCGCCGATGCCGGTGCGGCGGAACGCCGGGGCGACGGCGAAGTTGATCAGGTGCAGGCGGCTCTTGTGCAGCTCGTAGATCATGTACCCGACCACCCGCTCGTTCACCTCCGCCACCATGCCGATGCAGTTCCGCTGTCGCAGGCACTGGAGGAAGTCCTCCTCCGTCCACGAGAACTCGAAACTGGCCCGCTCGGCGGCCAGCACGTCCGTCAGATCGCGGCGGATCATCCACCGGATGTGGACGCGGACCAGTTCGCTCGCCCTCACGCTTGCTGCGCTCATTCCCGGATCCCTCCCCCGGGGCGGCCCGCCGCGGCGGCCCGCCCGTATGATCCCGGCGCCAGTCCGGCGCCGGCCCCCTCGATCATGTCCGACCGACCGGACCGCCGATCCCCCAGGACGGCGGCCCGCTGACGGGCTGGCCCGTCACTCCTTGGAGAACCGGGTGTTCTCCTCCTTGGAGACCGGCGTCTTGATCTGGTCGCACGCCAGCTTCACCCGGAACCGCGTGTCCCCCGCCGCCGTCCCCTTCACCCGCACCTTGTACACCGCCTCGCCCTTCACCGGCAGTTGCGGGAGGGGGTCGAAGGTGATGGTGTTCCCGGCCGCCCGGCCGGTGGTCTGCCCGCTCACCTGCCCGGCGACCGTACCGTCCGCCAGCTCCGCCACCAGCGTCACGTTCGTACACGCCCCGGTGCCCTGGTTGGTCACCTTGATCTCGTACACCGCCTCCTTGCCCACCTCCACCGGGTCGTCCAGGTCCACTACCTCGAACCGCAGGGCCGGCACGCCCTCGGCCTTCACCGCCGTCTCGCACTTCGCCTCCAGCGGCTTGCCCCCCTTCGCCCCGGCGTCCGCCCCGCTCTGCACGATGGTGCGGACCACCCCGTCGGTCGGGCCGACCGCCCGCAGCTTCACCGTGAGCGACTTGTTCGACCCGGCGGCCAGGGCGGCCAGCTTCCACACCACCGTCCGGTTGGTGGCGGCGAACGCCCCGCCGTCGGTCGCCTGCACGAACTCGAACCCCTCCGGCACCACGGTCCACACGGTGAGCGGGTCGGTGGCGGCGGTGCCCGGGTTGCTCAGGTCGATCTGGTAGGTCGGCTCGGCCTTCACCCAGCAGCGGGCCGGGCCGGACTGCCTGGCCGCCAGTTGCGGCTCCACCAGGGTGACGGTCGCCTTCGCCGTCTCTGCCGGGTTGGCATCGGCGAACACGGTGAGGGTACACTGCTGCGCCCCGGCCTTCGCGCCCAGCACCTCCAGCGGCAGCGTCTTCGTCTGGCCGGCCGGCAGGTTGGACAGCGGGGCCTCGATCACGTTCCCGGCGGCGTGCGACAGCCCGTCGGACAGCCGGGCGTGCAGGGTCATGGAACTGGCCGGCCCGCTACCGGTGTTGGTGATCTTGATGTTGAACACCACCTTCTCGCCCACCCGCGCCGTCTCGACGGCAGCCAGCGATACGGCGATCCGCGGCCGCGTCACCTTCACCCGCCCCTCGACCGCGGCGGAGAACGTCACCGTCGCCCGCCCGCGGAGTTCGCCCTCGTCGGTCGGCTTCATCGTCACCTTGAACCGCTTCTCGGCCGCCGCGTCGAGCGGACCGACCGCCCACGCCATCCGCCCGTCGGCGGACGCCTCGGCCGCCGGCTCGCTGGACACGAACGTGGCCCCGGCCGGCAGCTCGTGCTCCACCCGCACGTTCGACACGGCCGACGACCCGGCGTTCTTCACCACCAGCGCGTAGGTGAGCGGCTGGCCGACGCCGACCGACTCCGGCATCTCGTACTCGACCGACACCACCGGTGACTGCCGCGGGCTGCCGGCCGTTGCAGCAGACGCCGCGGCGGCCGAAGCTGGCACGCCGACGTATTGCGGCGGCACACCGGGATCAACCGGGGTGGGCTTTGACCGATCAGCGGTTCCGGGCGTCGGGAGCGTGGGTAACGGCACGCCGACAGTCGGCGTAGACGCCCGCTCGGCGGTCACGCTCGGCGGGGCGGGGATCCTGGCCGCCGCATCCCCGATGGGCGGGAGCGTCGGCGGTTCGATGTCGGTGGCCGACGCCTGCCGCACGCCGCTGTCCTGCGAGTTGAACAACTTCGGCTTCGGCGGTGCGGCCGCGCTCGCGGCGGGTGCCGGTGGCGCCTTCACCGGCGGCGGGGCGGTGCCGTAGGTGGGCGGTGGGCTGATGGTGCCGGGGTAGTACTTCGGCGAGCCGGTCTGGGCGGTGGCGGTCGCCGCGAACAAGCCGAACCCGGCGGCCAGGGCCGCGACGGCGAACCGCCCGCGCCGGGCGGGGCTTGGAGCGTACATGGACATTCCCCCTCGTTCCGATCGGGCAATCCCCGCCTGTCAGTCCCACGGGCCGGCTCACCCCGCCCCCCGACGGGGTGGCCGGACCGTTCGCCACCGGGCAAGTGGTCGCACCACCGGCCTCACGGGGCCGGGTACTTGATCGCGTTCTTCGCCGTCTTCGCCATCACCGCGTCGCTCAGGTCGATGCCGGTGTGCTCGCACAGCAGGAACAGCACGTTGGCGATGTCAGCCAGCTCGTCCGCGATCCGCTCGCGGGTGGCCGGGTCCGTCGCCGCGGCCGCCGACTCGTCCGGCGTCAGCCAGCGGAAGATCTCGCACAACTCGCCCACCTCACTCGCCAGGCAGAGGGTGAGGTTTTTCGGCGTGTGGTACGGGTCCCAGCCGCGGGCCGCGGCGAACCGGCGCACGTTCTCCCGCAGCGCCGCCACCGGGGTGGTCGCGTCGGCCATC